>CAYPWI010000117.1:0-1261 GCA_964414395.1 uncultured Ruminococcus sp. | reverse complement strand
AATGTTGAACGGCTGAAGAAGAAATTGCGCGATCACGGCGCGGTGTTTATGAAAGCTGAAGAATGCTTAGATCTTCCCGAACAAACCTTCATTGATGTTTCGGTAAATTCTTCAAGAGAATATCGAAAATTTAAGCGCGACAGAATTGTCACGATTGAGGACACAGAGTTGGTCGGAGATACCACACTGAAGCAGATGCTTTGTGAACGGCAGCTTTGCGGAATGTATTCCAGTGATAAATTGCAAGTGTTTAAAGACCTTGTGAGAAGCACACAGGATCGCTTAATCGTATTCTACAATTTCAATGGAGAATTGGAAAAATTGAAGAATGCGGTCATTGATATGGAAAGACCTATTTCAATTATTAACGGCGAAAGAAAAGACCTGAAAGCATACGAAGAAGCGGATAATTCCGTTACACTGATTCAATATCAGGCTGGGGCAATGGGTCTTAATCTCCAAAAAGCAAACAAGGTGATCTACTTCACACTTCCTTTGATGTCAGAATTGTTTGAACAAAGCAAGAAGCGCATACACCGAATCGGCCAAACACAGGCTTGTTTTTACTACATTTTGACCGTGAAAAACAGTGTTGAGTGCCGCATCAAAGAAACGCTTGAAATGCGAAAAGACTACACGGATGATCTATTTGAACTTGATCAGAAAGAAGGGGTGTAACTATGGAAAATGAAAAGATGTACGGCAGAAACATCATCAGAAATTCTTCAGCTTCAAAAGCGACTAAAGCAAAAACCATTCTGATAATGCTTCTGGTAGCGGCTGTAGTTATCGGTGGTATAATCGGCAGCGTGATCACAGGTTTTGTGGTACATAATCGCGACAAGACCGCCGCCGAAATCGAGAAAGTACCGACACAGATCATTTATTATCCGTTTGGATCAGGTGACAACAGAATTTTTACAAAGGAAATGTCACTGGACTGGTCGAACGGAAATGAACTCGGTTTTATTCCGTTGAATGTTCCACTTGATGAAGACATTCAGGAATTCATTTACTGTCTGTCCTATGGCTACAACATAGACTGGACGCTGGTAATGGCAATGATCGAAGGTGAATCGGGTTTTCAGTCCGATATTATCAGCGGCACTGGTGATTACGGACTAATGCAAATAAACCAGATGAACCATCAATGGTTGTCTGAAATTCTCGGTGTTACCGATTTTCTGGACGCAAAACAGAACGTCAGATCAGGCTTGTTTGTTTTGCGGAAACTGTTTGAAAAATACGGTAATGATACTCA
>CAYPWI010000116.1:0-6718 GCA_964414395.1 uncultured Ruminococcus sp. | reverse complement strand
CGAGGGCGAATATCTCCCGTCCATACGCGGGCTTGCGAAAGACCTCAAGATCAGCGTTATCACGACCATGAAGGCGTATGAGCAGCTTACCGAAGAGGGGCTTATCTCCCCCGTGCAGGGGAAGGGGTATATCGTAAATCCGCAGGACAGGGAAATGGTTCGCGAACAGCATTTGCGGCTTCTCGAACAGCACTTGCAGAACGCTCTCGAGTCGGCGAAGCTCGCGGGTGTATCACGCGAGGAGCTAATTAAGATGTTAGAGGTTCTGTGCGATAATTAAGGAGAAAAATTATGCTTATATATTCAAGCAATAAGAAAAGCGTTATAGAAGCGCGCCTGCTTCAAGTTCAGAGAAATATCGGAGGCGGCAAGGACGGGAAATATATGATCATCGCCTACCCCGAGGGTATGGGAACGGTCATAGCCGCGACATTCGCCGATGAGAAAACAGCCGTTGACGCTCTCGAAAAGGCGTTCAAAGCGTTTGCCGACGGAGCTTCGAGCTACTGCTTCCGATAAAATGAGGTGATATTATGGAAAATATCCTGACGGTCAAGGGACTTACCAAGAAATATTCCAAGTTTACGCTGGGAGCTCTGGACTTCGAGCTTCCCAAGGGTTTTTCAACAGCGCTTATCGGCGCTAACGGCGCGGGGAAGACCACACTTATAGATCTTCTCTGCGGGGTCATTCATTCCAACAGCGGCGAGGTCACGTATTTCGGCAAGGAGACCGACATCGACCGCGAGGAAGTCCGCGAGAGAATAGGCTACTGCGCCGCGCAGGGATTCTTCCCGCAGGGGTGGAAGTCCAAGGATGTTGCCGCTTCCATGTCGATAGCATTCAAGCGCTTCGACCGTGAGAAGTTCAACGCGCTCTGCCGTGAAATGGAAGTGGACGACGAGTTCACGAAAAAGCAGCGCCCCATGTATAAGCAGTCGGACGGCAACCGTATGAGAATAGCGCTCTCGGCGGTTTTCGCGCGTGAAACCGATTTTCTGGTTCTCGACGAGCCGGGCAGCTCGCTCGATCCGCTGATGCGTGACAGATTGTGCGATAAGATGCGTGAATATCTCGACGACGGAAACGGTGAGAAGTCTATCCTGTTCTCGACGCATAACATCGCGGATATGGAGAACGCCGCCGACTACGCGGTGTTTATGGATAAGGGCAAGATCATTGAGAGTGGTTTCGTGGAAGACCTCAAGGACAAGTACGTGATAGTCCGCGGTGACGCTAAGGACTATGACAAATCAAAGGCGCTTATGCTCTCGCATAACGTGAATAAGACGGTGTTTGAGGGTCTGGCGCTGAGTAACCACAAGAGCCGCTTTGAGGCGGAGGGCGCGGCGTGCGAACGCCCCACGCTCCAGCAGCTGAGCGTGGGTCTTTTGAGATACGCGGAGGAACAAAGATGAAACTTTCAGACTCTTGCCAGGTAGCTTTTGGCAAAAACTCGCTTATAGGTCAGTTCACCGCGGGATGCATAGTGGGGGCTGTGATGCTGGTCGGCGCTCTGGTGAAATATCTTTGGCGGAATGAATCCGCCCGGGACTTTATCGAGGGGTTTTGCACAACGTTTTGCGGAATTACCATGATCTTCCTCGCTATTTTTATGGTAGGCGGGGCGTTCAGCATGGTGACGGCATCGTCTCCTGGGTTTAAATATTTCCGCTCTTTGGCAAACGGGGATAAGCATTTCAGAAACTGCTTGATCACCGCCAATCTTGCGGGATTGTTTTGCATAGGGCTGTACTCCCTGATCGGCGGGCTGTTCTACGATGCGGACTTGTGGTATTATATTATCTTCGCGGGGCTGTTCGTCATGGGTTGGCAGAACCTCACCGGCGGCGCGAGATCGGTATGGATGAAGATCGGTTCTTTTATGGGAATAGGCTTTGTATTCGGCTTTATCCCGGGATTTCTCGAAGATGATGAATTAGAGCTTCCGCCGTTCGTTATAGCCATGGCATTGGGCGCTGTCGCTTTGTTCTACATAATATCCTTCGTGATAGCGCTCTGTAACGCCAAAAAGCTCTGGAGAAGGGAAGTGTGACTATGAGAGGACTTAAACTTCTTTTCAAGGAATGGGTGAGTATGCCCGTCTCGTTCTGGATGGCGTTCGTGCTCGGAGTGGGCGGCGGACTTCTGCCGTTCCTTATGCACGAGGAATACGGCAGCGAGGATTATTTAATGCCTAAGCTCTTTATTATGGTGCCGCTGCTGATGATCGTAGAGGTAGGGCTTATAAGCGGCTGCCGCAGCCTCGTTTCCAACAGGCTGATGCGTTCTGCGCCCATAGCCAAGGAACTGTATACAAGATCGATGCCGCTGTTCGCGTCGATTTTGACAGTGGGCACGCTTATCATCGTGCTTGCCGCCTACTTTATCTTTCTGGGAGCGAAAGGCGCGGAGGTCTGCCATTACTCCGATACTTTGATATGCGCGGCGGTCATCTGCCTGCCGGTGCTTATGTCATCGCCGCTGGCGGAGATGATACCTATCGGAGGGCTGTATGTTATGTATTTTGGATTTCCGTTCTGGATACTTATGGTGGTGATAGGCGGCGACAAGCTGCAATCCACGGGCTTCGGCGCGCCGCTGTGGCTGGCGGCGGTGATTTTCGCTGTAAGCCTTGTTATAGGTATAGGCTTTATGTTCTGGCTCTGCAATAACAGGTTCAGGAAAAGCAATGTAAGAATAGCGCAGACGCAGTTCGCCGATAATGTCGGCAAGTGACGCGGCGCTTTTAATATGAAAGGATAGGTCATTATGAAAAAGTTTTTATCGGCGGTTCTTATCGGCGCTATGCTGATGTTTACGGGGTGCAGCACAGCGAATAATTCGGAGAGCGTTCCAAACAATAGTTCAAGCTCTTCCGTTAGTTCAAGTTCCTCAGTAAGTTCGAGTTCTTCGGTAAGTTCAAGCTCTTCCGTAAGCTCGAGTTCTTCGGTAAGTTCAAGCTCTTCCGTAAGCTCGAGTTCTTCCGTAAGTTCGAGTTCTTCAAAGAGTTCAAGTTCTTCCGCAAGTTCGAGTTCTTCTAAAAGTTCAAGCTCCTCTGTAAGTTCTAGCGTCCCCGCAAGCTCGAGTGTTCCTGCAAGCTCGAGCACTTCCTCCGGCAGCGGTACGAGCGATCCCGAGACCAAAACGGTAACACCGCCGTTCTTCAAGATAACCGACGAAAAAACGGGCGGCGTGGTGTATATGTTCGGCTCGATGCACACCCTGCCCGAGGGCGTAGACCTGCCGAGTGAGATCTACAAGGCTATTGATGAAAGCGACACGCTTGCCGTTGAGGTCGATACACAGGCTCTGGCGGAGGGCGATCCGAACGTGCTGTACGCGGCAATGATGAATTTGATCTTCCTGGACGGCACGACTATCGAGGACTATCTCGGCGACGATTACGAAAAGATACGCGACTATTTTACGGAAAAGGGTCTGTATGTTCCGAATCTCGGTCTTGAGCTTTATTATCCGACCATGTGGAGCAATATGCTGGCAAATCTGGTGTATCAGGAGTGTGGATTTTCACCCGACCGCGGCATTGAGGACATCGTGCTCACATACGCGAAAGGAAAGTCCAAGAAGATAGACGAGATCGAGACCGCCGAAAGCCAGTATAAGATGATGGCGGCGGAGCCTATGGAGCTTCAGGTATATTCGCTTAAACAAAGTGTCGAGACGGATTATGAGGAATTGAAAGCCCAGACTATGGAGCTTTACCGCGCGTGGAGCACCAACGATAAGGAATTCCTCGAGAACGCTTTCGAAGGTGCACCCGAGGGCTTTGAGGAGGAATACAATGAATATTACCGCCTGATGTATTCCGACCGTCAGAAGAATATGGCGGCGTATATCGAAGACAAGCTTTCCAAGGGCGAGAAGGCGTTCGTAGCCGTAGGCGCGGCGCACTACTACGCCACCCCCGATATCCTTGATTATCTTGAGGGCAAGGGCACGATAGAAGAAGTAAAATACGCCGGTTAATTTTCCGATAGGGAGGATGAAAAATGGCTTTGGATTTCAAGAAAGAATACAAGGAATTCTATCTTCCGAAGAACACCCCGTCCGTCGTCACCGTGCTGCCCATGAACTTCATAGCGGTGCGCGGTCACGGCGACCCGAACGAGGAAGACGGCGAATACAAGCGGGCGATAGGTCTGCTTTACGGTATAGCGTTCACGATCAAGATGAGCAAAAAGGGCGATCATCAAATAGACGGGTATTTTGATTATGTCGTGCCGCCGCTGGAGGGCTTCTGGTGGCAGGACGGCGTGAAAGGCATAGACTACGCACATAAAGAGACATTCAATTGGATATCCGTCATTCGTCTGCCCGACTTTGTGACAAAGGAAGAATTCGATTGGGCGATAGCCGAGGCGGAACAAAAAAAGAAAACCGACTTTTCCAAGGTCGAGTTTTTCACCTATGACGAGGGACTGTGCGTGCAGTGTATGCACATTGGCGCGTATGACGACGAGCCGAAGACCGTCGCGCTCATGCACGAATTTATGGAACACGAAGGGTATGTTCTCGATATTACGAGCGAGCGGCTTCACCATGAGATCTATCTCAGCGACGCAAGGCGCGTAGCTCCCGAGAAACTGAAAACGGTAATTCGTCACCCTATACGCAAAAAGTAAAAACAGGGCATCTCCAAATGAATGGGGATGCCCGTTTTTTACCTTTGACTGTGCGATAGCCCGCCCTTATAAATTACCGGGATAGTGTTATAATAATGTTATAAAGGAAAAACGAAAAGAGGTGAGCACAATGTCACAAAAATCCTTGACAGTCGGCGATGTAATAGATAATATAAATTATCTTGAATGTGTAAAAGCCACTGTTGACGACGCTGAAAAGGCAAAGATCAATGAGCTTATAGAAAAACTAAAGGGAATGGAAACAAGGTCAAAATCAGACATATTTTAAGGCATAAAGCCCGCTTAAGGACTTTATGCTTTTTCTTTACACAGTCAATACTTATATTGGTATGTATAATTCTGCGGATTTTTTCTCACATTGTTGACTCGCGTCTCGAAGTGGAGATGATACCCCGACGACCAGCCCGCCGAACCTACCTTTCCGATAACGTCGCCCTTGGTGACCTTCTGTCCCTGCTTTACAAGAACTCTTTCGCAGTGGGCGTACAGCGTGGTAACACCGCCGCCGTGGTCGATAACGATGTAATTTCCAAAGCCTTGCCCGCAGGGGTGGAAAACATTGGGGTTCTTCGGCTTAAGGTGCGTGCATAACGTTGCCGCCACTATTACCGTGCCCGACTGCGCCGCGTAGATATCGGCGTTGTGTATCTCTCCCGCGTAGCTGCCGACTATATCTATGCCGCCGTGCAGTCCGCCGCGCCACGAATAATATCCGTAGCCGTCGGTTATTCTTCTGTATTTTCCCGAAACAGGCCAGAGAAATCCGTCGTTGTAGACTGTCTGATCTTTGTTTTTGTCCTGAGCTTCCTTGATGATGCGGTCGATCTCGGCGTTGTTCTTCTCGATCTGCTTGTTGTCCTTGCCGTTCTCGATATTGAGTGAATCTATCTTGCTTTGTATCTGAGAATTTATCGTCTTGAGTGAATTCAGATAAGCCAGCTGTTCTGCGGCGTAAGCGCTGAGTTCTTCCTTCTCCTTTTCGAGCGCCGCTTTTTCGGTCTCGAAGTTTGCCATTTGCTGTTCGAGGTCGGTCTTGTCCGCTTGCAATTGCCGCGCTTCGCCGTCAAGCTCATCGATCAGCGTTTCCTGCTGCTTGATGGAATTCCGCAAGCGCTCCATAAACATCACGTTCTGACCGCTGATATTCTTTACCACATCGGAATAAACGAAGTAGTCATACCAATCGTCCGAGCCGCTGAGAAGCGGAATGGCGCTTGAGGAATTATTCATATACAAAGCGCGGGCAAGCTTTGAAAACTTTTGAAGATTTTGCTTGTTTTCGGCTTGCAGATCGGCTATCATGAGCCGCTTGTCCGCTATTTCCTTTTCCTTATCCGCGATGGAGAGGATAACAGCGTCGATCTCGGCGCTTTTTTCGTCTATGGCTTCTATCTTCATTGTGATGAGCTTGTCCTTGGCGGCGACCTCCGCCGTTATGCCGTCTATCTGATCCGATACGAGCTGCATTGCCTCTTTGTTGTCCGAGATGTCGCCGCTTAAAGCGTTTATCTGCTGTCTGCGCTGCTCTATCTGCGCTCTTAATCGTTCGCTCTCCTGTTGGAGCGAGCTTATCGCGGGATCGATCCCGGAAGCCGACGCGGATATGCTCGTCAAAGTATCCCCTGCGGCAGTCATGGCGATGACCGCGCAGATAAAAGACGCGCAAAGCTTCTTCCAAAACGGAGCGGATCTTCTTCTATTTGATCTTTCATACTTGTTATTTTATTTATAACACAACTATATTTATTATACAGCGTTTTTCAAATTATGTCAATAAGTTTTTTATTCTGCTGTATCGCTTTAAAAGTCGAAAAAATTGACATAAAAATTTTTCGATGTTTCACGAATTGAAATTTTAAGCGGCTTTTTATGTGCGAATTCACCAAATGGCAGAATGAAAATTCTAACTATTTCACGAAAATTTTCTTTTAGCCTGAATTTTTTTAAAAAAAACTTGCAAATTCTGCGGCGATGTAGTATAATGAATAGCGTAGGGTAAAAACCTATATTTTAATTGTTATTATTAGGAGGAACTAAACATGGCGTTAAAA
>CAYPWI010000115.1:0-6718 GCA_964414395.1 uncultured Ruminococcus sp. | reverse complement strand
CGGCGCTATCTACAAGGGCAAGGTCGTTCGCATCATGAACTTCGGCGCGTTTGTTGAAATAGCTCCCGGCAAGGACGGCATGGTGCACATCTCCAAGCTTGAGAACCACCGTGTTGAAAAGGTCGAGGACGTTGTTTCCATAGGCGATGAGATCATCGTTAAGGTAATGGAGATAGACTCTCAGGGACGCATCAATCTCTCGCGCAAGGACGCTTTGGCGGAGATCGAGGCGAAGAAGAAGGCACAGCAAAGCAATTGATAATGTACAATGTATAATGGATAATTAAGGTGCGCCGCTTCGCGGCGTGATCAAAAGCGCGCGTTATTAAGAATGCGCGCTTTTTTTAAATCGCGGCGCGAAGCGCCGCACCACAATTGTCCATTGTCAATTATACATTCTCCATTGATATCGGGGGTGATATTCTGGACGAATATTTGATACATGACGGCAAAAGGCTTCGTTTGGGATATACTACCGGAACCTGCGCGGCTATAGCAGCGGGCGCAGCGGCGGAACAGCTTCTTTGCGGAACGGCGCCCGCCTTGTATAAGATAACCACCCCGAGCGGTCACGAGGTCACCGCCGAGGTCATTTCCGCAGACGGCGGCTGCGCCGTGAAAAAAGACGGCGGCGATGATATTGACGCGACCGACGGCGCTCTTATCTGCGCGAGAGTGGAAAAAACCGCCGAGGGCTTTTCCGTGACGGGCGGCGAGGGAATAGGAAAGGTCACCAAGGCGGGACTTGATCAGCCCGTCGGCGAGTGGGCGATAAATTCTACACCGCGCCGTATGATATGCGAACAGCTCCGAAAGGCTGCGGAAAAAAATCACTATACAGGTGGATTGTCGGCGGAGATATTCGTACCACAAGGTGAAAAAATAGCCGAGAAGACCTATAATCCTCGAATGGGGATCGTCGGGGGGATATCCATTCTCGGCACGAGCGGCATTGTCGAGCCTATGAGCACGGCGGCGCTTGTTGAAACGATCCGCATCGAGGCGCGTTCGCTCCGCGCGGAGGGAAGAACGGCTCTTCCCCTGACTTTGGGAAACTTCGGGGAACGGTTCGTGCGTGACAAGCTGCCGTTCTCTTCGGAGGACTGCGTTACCTGCTCGAATTACATCGGCGACGCGCTGGACATAGCGGCGGAGCTGCAATTCTCCAAAGTGCTGATAATAGGTCATCTGGGGAAGCTCGTAAAGCTCGGCGCGGGAATTATGAACACCCACTCTTCCAACGCGGACGGGCGCATGGAGGTGCTCATAACCTGCGGAGTGCTTGCCGGTATTCCGTCCGAAGCGCTCGCGCCGCTTGCCGAATGTGCGACGGTTGACGCGGCTTTAGATCTTATTCCCGAGGAAGCGCGCGGAAAGGTTCTCGATACTCTCATTCACCGAGCGGAGAGCTATCTCAAAGCGCGGGTTCGCGGGAATTTTGAGGTCGGCGCGGTGATGTTCTCGGACAAGCACAGAATAATTCTCAAAACGGAAAATGCGGACAGTATCATAGAAAAGATCGCGGAGGAGTGTCATGGTTAATTTCGTTGGAGCGGGCAGCGGCGCTGCCGATCTCATTACACTGCGCGGAAAGCGCCTTATAGAGAGCGCGGACGTTATCATCTACGCGGGGTCTTTGGTGAACCCCGAGCTGCTGAACTACGCCAAAGCGGGCTGCGAAGTCCACAACAGCGCCAAGATGACGCTTGATGAGGTGATAGAGGTCATAAAAAGCGCGGAAGAGCGCGGCTTGATGACCGTGAGACTTCACACGGGCGATCCGTCGATTTATGGAGCAGTTCGTGAGCAGTTCGACCGCCTATCCGCGCTGGGTATCGAGTACGAGGTCTGCCCCGGGGTAAGCTCTTTCTGCGGCGCGGCGGCAGCTCTTAACGCGGAGTATACTCTTCCGGGAATTTCACAGAGCGTAATAATCACACGCATGGCGGGGCGCACCGCCGTTCCCGAACGCGAGAGCATAGAGAGCTTCGCCGCGCACAACGCTACTATGGTGATATTCTTAAGCGCGGGCATGACCGCCGAGTTATCCGAACGCTTGATAAGCGGAGGCTATTCCCCCGATACGCCCGCCGCGATCGTCTATAAAGCGACATGGGACGATCAGAAAATAGTCCGCTGCACCGTGGGAACGCTTCACAAAGCCGCCGAGGAGAACGGCATTTTTAAAACGGCACTTATAACAGTTGGTAATTTCCTTGGAGATAACTACTCGCTGTCTAAATTGTATGACGAGAATTTCTCTACTGAATTCAGGAAGGCGGAGAAGATATGAGCGGGGAAGAATTAAAACATTCGGATGGACGGCACAGCTATGATATAGCGGTGATCTCTATTAGCAGCGCCGGGAGCGTTCTCGCGCTTGAAACAGCCGAGAAGCTGCGCGGAAGTATGTTTGAATACTGCAAATGCACGGTGGACGTTTTTTGTTTTGAGAAGAACAAGCCCGACGGCGCGGCAGCGGAGAGCTTTTCCAATGTCGGGGAGCTTGTCGCGCGGATATTCGGCAAGTATGACGCGCTGATCTTCGTTTGCGCCTGCGGGATAGCCGTTCGAGCGATCGCGCCGCATATTCGCTCAAAAGTGACCGACCCCGCGGTGATCGTACTCGATGACTGCGGAAAGTTCGCGATACCGCTGCTGTCGGGGCACATCGGCGGCGCGAACGCCCTTGCGCGCCGCGTTGCCGAGCTTATCGGAGCGGTGCCCGTCATCACTACGGCGACGGATAACCGAGGAAAGTTCTCGCCGGACTTGTTCGCGAAGGCTAATGATCTCTTCCTGGACGATCTCGACGCGGCAAAAGAGGTCGCGGCAGCGGTGCTGCGAGGGGAGAGCATTGATCTGCAAAGTCAATTCCCGATGATAAATGTTCCGAGAGATATTTTTCGTTACGATCACAGCACCGCCGGAATAGATATAAGCCAGAGAAATGTTCCGCATATAGAGGGCGGCATTCCCGCGGTTTGTCTCAGTCTTACGGCACGTAATATCTTTATCGGTATCGGCTGCAAGCGCGGAGTTCCCGCCGATACTATAGAGCGGACGGTGCTCACGGGGCTTGAAAGCTCTGGGTACGCTCTGAGACAGGTCAGAGGGATCGGCACTATCGACATCAAGAAAGATGAAAAAGGTCTTCTGGAATTCGCCGAGCGGCATAATTTGCCGATCAGCTTCTTCTCGGCGGAGGAGCTGATGAACGCACCCGAAAGAGACTGTAAATTTTCAAGCTCGGAGTTCGTTTTGAAGGTCACGGGCGCGGACAACGTTTGCGAACGCGCGGCTGTTCTCGCGAGCGGCGGCGGGAAGCTGCTGCTCATAAGAGGGTATCGGCATTGGGACCGGGAATGTGTTACTCTCGCGGCGGCGGCAATGGATATCATCATAGACTTTGAAAAGGAGCAGTCATGACACTTTACATAGTAGGGTTCGGTGGAGGATCGCGCGAGGGCATGACGCTTGAAGCTCAAGCTGTTTTGGAGCGCTGCGGGCTGATAGTCGGCTATGAACGCTATACCGAGCTTATGCGAGGGATATACCCCGATAAGGAATATTTCTCGACCTCTATGCGCCAAGAAAAGGAGCGCGTTCTGTACGCGCTGGAACAGGCGCAAAGCCGTGATACCGCGCTTATTTGCAGCGGCGACGCTTCCGTTTACGGAATGGCGGGGCTTGCTTATGAGCTTTCGGAGAACTTTTCTCACGTGGAGCTTCACACTATAGCGGGCGTTACGGCGGCTTTGTCGGGCGGCGCTATGCTGGGCGCTCCGCTGACGAACGACTTCGCGGTGATATCGCTGTCCGATCTGCTGACCCCGCCCGAGACTATAGAAAAACGTCTGCGCGGCGCGGCAATGGGCGGGTTCGTCATCGCGCTGTATAATCCGTCCTCGAAAAAGCGTGCCGACTATCTCCGAAAGGCGTGTGATATTATTCTGGAATACCGCGCCCCCGAGACGGTCTGCGGCGTGGCTGTGAATATAGGGCGCGAGGGCGCGGACAGCTCCGTAATGACGCTTTCGGAGCTTCGTGAATACAAGGCTGATATGTTCACCACCGTGTTTATCGGCAACGAGTTCACAAAAAACATCAATGGAAAAATGGTAACGCCGAGGGGTTATCGCAATGTGTAAAATACTGATCTTCGGCGGCACGACCGAGGGGCGACTCCTCGCGGAATACTGCGAAGAACGCGGCATATCCGCGCTGTCGTCCGTCACCACCGAAATGGCGGCGGGTCTGCTCCCGAAAAATTCCTCGGTGACGATAGGACGGCTTGACGGGGAACAGATGAGGGAGCTTATCGGACGCGGATTTTCGCTCGTCATAGACGCTACTCACCCTTACGCGGTCGAGGCGAGCGCCAATATCAAGGCGGCGTGTTCGGCTGCGAATGTTCGCTGTTTACGCGTTATCCGCAAGGATAAAGAACCCGCTTTCGGCGAGATAGTGCCCGATATGGAAGCGCTCATCGAGCGGCTGAACGCTTTCTCAGGCGTTATCCTGTCTACGCTCGGCAGCAAGGAAGCGGCGGCGCTGACGGCGGTACATGACTATAAAAAGCGCGTGTGGCTGCGTATTCTTCCCAATGCGGAAAATATCGAGCATTGTGAAAAACTCGGCTTTGATCGCGCGAAGATCATCGCCGAAAAAGGACCGTTTTTATTCGAGCAAAATGCAGAGCATATTAAAAGAAGCGGCGCGGCGATCCTCATAACGAAAAACAGCGGCGCGGCGGGCGGATATCCGGAAAAGGTCAGGTCGGCGAAGTCCTGTGGCATAACGCTTATAACGCTTGGCAGACCGCATGAAGAGGGAATATCTCTTGAAGAAATGAAGGCTCTTATCGACAAGGAGTTCAATAATGGAGAATAATAAAAAACCGCTTATTCGGCTGATCGGGATAGGTATGGACGGCACCTGGACGCTTACGGCGGCAGCGTCGTTTCATATCTCCGACGCGGACGCGATATTCGGCGCAAAGCGCATGACAGAGACCTGTTCGGAGCTTGGAAAACCGATTTACGATACGTGGAGACCCGATGAGATCGCCGATATTATCTGCCGTGAGGGATATGAGCGCCCCGTGGTGCTTCTATCGGGCGACTGCGGCTTCTACAGCGCCGCGAACGGGCTTGTAAAGGGACTTCGCGACTTTGAGACGGAGCTTATATGCGGCATCTCCACGCCCGTTTATTTCTCCTCTAAGATCAAAATTCCGTGGCAGGATATGAAGTTTGTAAGTCTCCACGGCACGGATAACAGCATAGTACGCAATGTCTGCAGTAATAAATACTGTTTCTTTCTGCTCGGCGGTGATCTTTCGGTTCGGCACGTCTGCGGAGAATTATGCGATTACGGACTTTCGGATATCAAGGTCTATGTCGGTGAGGATCTCGGCGGTACCGATGAAAAGATCACCGTAGGCACGGCAGATGAGCTTGTGACGGGAAGTTACTCGAAGCTTGCCGTTCTGGTGACGGAGAACCCCGACTATGAACACGGCGTTCGTTTCGGTATTCCCGACGAGGAATTCCTGCGCGGCGATGTGCCAATGACGAAAGCGGAGATCCGCGCGGCGGTGATGTCGAAGCTTTCAGTTTGCGACGGGGATATCTGCTGGGACATAGGCTGCGGCACGGGTTCCGTTACCGTGGAAATGGCTTTGAACTGCGGCTCGGGGAGGGTCTACGCTGTGGATAATTCCGCTGTGGCGGCGGATCTTTCGGGTCGCAACCTCATAAAATTCCGCTGCGACAACGCGCTCGCATATTGCGGAAAAGCGCCCGAGATCATTGACGATCTTCCAAAGCCCGACTGCGTGTTTATAGGCGGCAGCGGCGGCAAGCTCGCGGAGATCATCGAAGCGGCGTACACCAAGGCGAACAGCGGCGCGCGCGTCGTTTTGACCGCTGTTACGCTGAATACGCTCGAAACGGCGCGGCATATTCTCGAAGGACTCGGAGCGGAAACGGAGATCGTTCAGATAGCCGTCACGCGTGTAGGCAAGGGCTCGATGCTCTCCGCGCTGAACCCTATCTTCATCATCAAAGGAGCAAAACCTTGAAACGAATTCTTATCGGCGGCACTCACAGTGGCTGCGGGAAGACCACGATAACCTGCGCCGTTCTGAAAGCGCTTTGCGATCGCGGCTTGAAGGTCTCGGCGTTCAAGTGCGGACCCGATTATATAGACCCGATGTTTCACAAAAACGTTATCGGAGTACCGTCGCATAATCTTGACAGTTATTTCTGCGATGATGATACTCTGCGTTATCTTTTGACGGAATACGGCGGGGAGATATCGGTGATCGAGGGCGTTATGGGCTACTATGACGGCGCGGATAGGAAAACGGGGCGCGGCTCGGCACATTCGATATCACAGATCACCGAAACGCCGTCCGTGCTGGTCGTAAACTGCCGCGGAATGAGCAATTCGATCGGCGCTTTGGTGAGCGGATTTTTGAATTATCGAAAAAACCACATCAAGGGCGTGATTTTTAACGAGCTTCCCGAGCGGCTGGAGCCTATGGCGCGGGATATCTGCGCCGAACTTCACACGGAATATCTCGGGCGCTTCCCGAAATGTGATTTCTCGTTCGAGTCGCGGCATCTGGGGCTTGTCACGCCCGAGGAATTCTCCGACATCAAGGACAAGCTGAAACGGCTCGGGAAGCTTGCCGAGCAGTATCTTGATCTGG
>CAYPWI010000114.1:0-6761 GCA_964414395.1 uncultured Ruminococcus sp. | reverse complement strand
GACTATACCGTCGGTATCGGAATTTCACCGATTCAGCCGAGAGCGCCAAACAGCACCACACTATTTTAATCGCACCCGGGTCGCGGACTGCGGACGAACTCGTCCTCACCGCCGGTGGGGAATTTCACCCCGCCCCGAAACAGATTTTTATTATGAGCTTCTCGCTCATCTATATTATATTACGATCTCGGGGATTTGTCAAGAGGTTTTTCGAGAAAATCGAAACTTTTCCGCTCATTCGTCCATGTCGCCAAAAAAGTCATGTATCTGCTCTTCTGTATAGCCCTTTTTGCGCATACGAGCGATAGCTTCCTGACGTTCCTTTTGGAGCGCCATTTCTCTCTCCCGCGCCATCTCCTGTATCTTCTCATCGGCGCTCATCTGACGAAGATAATCAACAGCCTTTTGTATCTCGGGGTCTTTCGTATTATATAACATATCCAATTCTTCCTCGGTTTCGGCGTTGATAAGCCGGAGCCACAACTCCAAACGATCATTCATATCCACATTCGACCTCAAACATCAGATCAAACGCCGTTTTAAAGCCGTCTGAGAAAGCCATTTGCTGATAATCGCCGCATATCTCATAAAAAAGCTGTTCCAACCTTTCCGACTGTTCCTCGGACAACGAAAGTTCCTTTTCAAAATCGCTCATTAGCGCGCTTTTCTCGAGATCCATATTGAGATTTGCTTTCACGCGGAGCATTCGCTCCTGATAGCCCTCAAAAATAGTTCCAATTACGCTCATAGTCAAAACTTCCTTTCAAAAAGTACTTGACAAGAACGCCCCGTCTGTGTTATAATAACACAAGACAGGTGTTCCTGTCGGGTTTATAATAGGGCTTGCGCAAACTTTGGTCGGTGGGCGCAAGCCTTATTTTTGTTTTAAATCGGATTCCAACTTTTTTATTCCGCGCCTTACCGCTTCCATTTGCGGAACCTTTTCCTGTTCGCAGTATTTATCAAGAATCTCTTTGCTCTCCTCATCAATTCGAGTTGAGATCTTATAAGGCTTCGGATTATCCGTTGGTCTGCCGGTTCGTGGACTCAATTGATCACCTCATTTAAGACCGTCTTAATTATAGCATATTTGACCGTCAAAAGTCAAGTAACTTTTTCAACTTTGTATAATTGCACAAAAGCACTAACGCTTTTTTGTGGAAGCCTTTTTTCTTATAAAGATCGGAATACCGTATCTAAATAAAAAACATTAGAAGACCTATTTATGAAGCTTCTCATAAACCTCTTTTATTCCCTGCCTCAAGATCTCCGACTTGGATAGACCTGTTTTTTCAACGCAGTATTCAAGCTTTTTCATATCCTCATCAGAGATCCTGAATTTAATTGTTGACTGCTTGGGATCATCTGTCGGTCTGCCCGTTCTTGGACTCAATTCATCACCTCATTATTGACCCCACATATATTATAACTTCTGTGGGGTCAAAAGTCAACCGTTTTTATAAACTTTGTATAATTGCACAAAAGCACCAATACATTTTTGTGCAAGCCTTATTTCTTCTCCTCGATCTCCTGTTTGACCTTTTGGATACCCAACCGAATTACATCGCTGCGTGTCATATCCTTTTCCTTGCAGCAATAGTCCAGATCATCAATAGTCTGCTTATCCGCTCGGATCTTTAGCTGAATATCCTTGGGATTATCGGATCTCGGTCTGCCTGTACGCGGAGACATTTAGCACCTCTTTCCGTGTACACGTTAATTATATCACTGTGTACACAAAAAATCAAGTACCTTTTTGCAACTTTGTATAGTTGCACAAAAGCACTAACACATTTTTGTGCAAGCCTTATTTCTTTTTCAAATCGGAATGAAGAGCTTCAATGCCACGCCTTATGGTCTGAACCCTTGTTTCCGAATTAGCCTTTGCGACCTCGTCCAACTTTTTGAGCGTTTCTTTATCCAATCGAATTGTTATTCTCTCATTCATTGGATTGTCGGTCTTAGGTCTGCCTGTTCTGGGAGACATTTATTCACCTCATTTAATGTCTGCCATTAAGTACATTATACATATTGGCAGACAAAAAGTCAAGCACTTTTGGCAACTTTGTATAATTGCACAAAAGCACCAATACATTTTTGTGCAAGCCTTATTTCTTTTTCAAATCGGAATGAAGAGCTTCAATACCACGCCTTATGGTCTGAACCCTTGTTTCCGAATTAGCCTTTGCGACCTCGTCCAACTTTTTAAGAGTTTCATCATCAAGTCTAACAGCAAGCTGTGTAGATTTTGGGGTTTCGGACTTTGGTCTGCCTGTTCGTGGCGACATCATTTCACCTCGCTCTTAATGCCGCTAATATAATTACACTTATTGGTATTCAAAAAGTCAAGCACTTTTTATTGTTTTGTACACTTGCATAAAATAGCAGCATTAAATTTATACAAACTCACTCAATATTCTGTATCTGCTCGCGTATCTTCTCGATCTCGCTCTTCTGATCGACGACCACCTTTGTGACCTCGATATCCTGGACTTTAGAGCCGATGGTGTTGGTCTCGCGGTTCATCTCCTGAACTAAAAAGTCGAGCTTTCTGCCTATCGGCTCCGCGCTCTCAAGCATTGAGCGGAACTGTGCGATATGCGAACGCAGGCGCACCGTTTCTTCATCGACGGCGGTCTTTTCGGAGAATATTCCCGCCTCAAGCAGGATGCGGTTTTCGTCCGCCTTGCCGTCAAGAACCTCGCACATTCTGTCATACAGGCGCTTGCGGTAACTCTCGGTGATCATCGGGGAACGTTCCTCGATAAAGGCAATGTTCTTCTCGATAAGGTCAAGTCTGGACGCGATATCCGCCTTCATGCGCGCACCCTCGTTCTCGCGCATATTTATGAAGTTCGCGAGCGCTTCCTCGGAAACGGTCTTGAGATCTTCCCAAAGCTGTTCCTCGTCCGTCTCTTCCTTTACCACGGTGAACGCGTCGGGGAGCCGCAATATCGCCGAAAGCGAAAGATCGTCCGTGAGTGAAAACTCGTCCTTTATCTCGCGAAGCGCCGTGATATACTCGCCGATAACTTCTTTATTCGCGGTGATCTTCTCCGAAACGGCGGTCACGTTCTGCACCAGCACCGAAGCCTCGACCTTGCCGCGGGATATCTTCCCCTGGAACAGCGATTTAAGCCTCTCCTCCGCGAAAGAAAACTGCCTCGGCAGCCTGCACGAAAACTCGTAATATCTATGATTTACCGCGCGTATCTCCACGGTGATATCCCGCCCGTTCAACACCCCGTGACCTCTGCCGAAGCCTGTCATACTCTTTATCATCTTTATTGTCCTTTCTTTTCCGAAAACTCGTCAAACTCGCGGAAAAACAGCTCCAACGCCTTTTCCTCATCACCGCCCGAAGCTTCCAGCATGATCGTATCCCACCCGATCGAACGTTTCTCGGAATACTTTTCCTCAATAAATTTTTGAAAACCGGGAAGAAGCGGCTGTATTTTCGGGTACGAATAACCGTCCGCAAATCCGTTCAGATAGCATCTCAGCCTTGTTACAGAGCGCGCGCCCAGATAAAGGGACGGACGCAGGCGGATAACGTCAAGTCGCTCCAAAAAATCTTTTTCATAGTTTCTTTCAAGCTTACGCTCATAGAAAAACCAGTCGGTCTCATACATAACACCCCTGCCGACCCGCCGAAATCCCAACTTTTCATACAGTGCCATAGCCCCGAAATTTTCCGTTCCGACCAACAGCGCCAAACCGTCATACCTCAGATCGATCGCCTCGTCCAAAAGAAAGCTCAGCAGCCGCTTTGCATAGCCCTTTCGATGATATTCGCGGCGAACTCCCACGCGCGAAAACTCCCCGAGCCGCTTTATCGACTTGTCAAAACATTCGGGACGCTCCTTCTCCTCAAAATCGCCAAGATACGCCGCCGCGATCAGTACGCCGTCCTCGGTGAGCTTATACAGCGAACGCTCCTCGATATCCCGCCGAACGAATTCAAGAGTGGGATACTCGTCGTCCCAGGTGCAGCCCGGCGAGCCTTTCAGCTGATCGTATATCGCGGAGATCTCCTCCGCATCGCACGGAAGAGCTTTGGTTATCTCTGTCATCTGTCTCTCCTTTTCAATGCTTTGAAGAATCGAGGCGTTCAACAGCGCTTATTTCTTTCAAGATCGTTCATCGATATCCGCTTCATCGGATTTTACCTCGGGATCGTCCTCTTCGCCGCCGTCGGTTTTCTCGGGCTCTTCGAAGGCGTTGTCATATTCCAGCTTCTCAAAGAACCTCATACGCTTCTCTTTTGCGGTGTTCATCAGCCGCGGGCGATTATAGCGCTGTACCATAACAAATCCCAGATCGAACAGCACGCCGAGCGCCGCCGTCAGGATAAAGAACCACAAATACCCGAAAAGTATCGACAAAAAAATGGAAAGAAGACTCATCACGATGCCGATCTCATGAACGAGCTCGGTACGGCAGGTCTCCGCGATCACGTCCTCAAGGCTGCGCTTTTTTAGGGAGTACTTCCACGCGTCGGGCGCGGGAAGCCTGTTCTTCCAATGCTTTACGCCGAGGACGCGATAGAGCGACTGCTCCATATCGCTGTCCGCGAACCAATGATTTTCGGTGTCTATGCCGTTCTCCAGCGCCCCGTCGCAGAAAGTCCCCGCGACCAGCCTCACTATCATATGATAAGCCGCCGCCAGGAACACCACGCCCAGAAACATACACGCATCGAGATGATTATTGACAAATAATCCCAAAAACGTAAACATAAATATCAGGCAAGCCGCGGATATTATGTATAAAGTCTTCTTTGTACTGCTCATAAAAGCCCCTTTTCAGCCATTCTCTGCGCCGCCAGCATTATCCCGGTCTTACCCGTCGGGAACGTCAGTCCCCCTTGCAGCCACACGGCGTAGGGTTCTCTTAAAGGCGCGTCCGCGGAAAGCTCTATCGACGAACCCATGGTGAACGCTCCCGCCGCCATTATGACCTTGCTGTCATAGCCCGGCATATCCCACGGCTCAGGGGAGACGAAGCTGTCCACGGGGGAACCGCTTTGTATACCCTCGCAGAACGCCACAAGCTTCTCGGGGCTTCCCAATTCCAGCGCCGCGATTATATCCGTCCGCTTTTCGTTGTACTTCGGATAGGCGTTAAAGCCCAGCTTCTCGAAGAACGCCGCCGCGAATACGGATGTTTTAAGCGCCGCGCAGACCGCCTCGGGCGCGTGGAATATTCCCAGATACATCCCGCGGAGCTGATCGAGCGAACAGCCCACTTCCCTGCCCGCTCCCGGACAGGTGAGCCTGTAGCTGCACTGTTCCACAAGATCCTTGCGTCCCGCGATATAGCCGCCCGTCGCCGCGATGCCTCCGCCTAAATTCTTGATAAGGCTTCCCGCGATGAGATCGGCTCCAACGGCTAACGGCTCCCGCTCTTCCACAAGCTCGCCGTAACAGTTGTCGACCATTATTATACACTCGGGGTTTACCGCTCTGACCGCCTTGACGATCTTCTCAATGGTATCGATATCCAGCGACGGACGCAGCGAGTACCCGCGCGAACGCTGGATATACGCCATCTTCACGTCCTTTGTCTGCCGACCTATTTTATCAAGATCGGGCGTTCCGTCGGGGAGCAGCGGGATCATCAGAAAATTGACCCCGAAATCTCTTAAAGACCCACACCCTTCGCCGAGGATCACGTCCTGAAGCGTATCATAGGGCATTCCCGTGACGGAGCACATCACGTCTCCCGGGCGCAATACTCCAAACAGCGCCGTCGTCAGCGCGTGAGTGCCGTTCACGAAATTATGGCGCACCAAAGCGTCCTCCGCACCTAAGATCTGCGCGAATACCTTATCGAGCTTGTCTCTGCCGTTATCGTCGTATCCGTAGCCCGTCGTGCCTTTTAGATCGACCTCGCCGACGCGGTTGTCGATAAAGGCTTTGAGCACGCGTTCACCGTTGTATTCGCACAGTCTGTCAAGCTCCGCGAACTGCGGCTTGCACAGTTCCATAGCCGTGTCCGCCGCCGATCTTATTTTATCCGAAAATTCAAAAAATGCCATTTCTTACCTCTTATTATTTTCCGAGATTTATCTCCTTGTTGAAGAACGCCGCCCGCAATGCTTCCAATTCTTTTTCGGTGCAGACCTCGGCACACTTTGCTTCATAGAAACGCGACCGCTCCAACAGCTCATCGATCTTCCCGCAGAGAAACTCCCCGCACTCTTTGCATCGAATAACTTTATGCAGCGCCGTGCACTCCACCAAGCCGTATGAACATTTCTTATCGGGAGAACAGCCGCCGCAGCGCATTTCCGCCCCGGTAAGGACGCTGTCACGCCAGCCTATCCTATACCACAGCTCGGCAAGCGAATTCAGTTCTTCGTCCGTCTTTGCGTTAAAGCGAGGACATTTCATGCAGTCATCACCGCAAAGCGCGATAAGTTCTTTAACGGTGATCACCTTCCTCAACATTACTATCCATTTTAATTATACAAGATTTTATTCGTTTTGTCAATAAGGAACTTCATAATTCGCGTGTTTTGCCCTATTTTTTATTTCAACAGATATTCAGCCCTCTTTTCTCATCTTAAAATAGCTTCCGTAAAAAAAAGTTTTTATTTCCGCTAAATTTGTCCGGACTCATAAAACGCGGCTTGTAAACATACTATTAACTGTAGTTTACGTGAGGGGGGAATGATCTTTGAGACCGACCGGCGACAGTAATCAAGAAAGATGCGTAATACTCGGAAAATATATTGTTGAAAATAACGCGACAGTAAG
>CAYPWI010000113.1:0-6771 GCA_964414395.1 uncultured Ruminococcus sp. | reverse complement strand
TTTTTAATTCCCATTGGGGGGGGGGGGGGTGGCCCCGGCCCCCGTCCCGTCCCCCGGCCCCCCCGCGTCGACCGGCTAGTCGAACGGAGCGCGAAGCGCGGAGTGAGACGTTTTGCGAATTGCTTTTAAAATAGGAGAGGATATGAAATTCAGCGAGGGTATGTCGGCTGTGGAAGCCGTTCTGTTCGCTTGCGGAGAGCCTATCGAGCTTGATAAGCTTGCCGCGGCGACCGAGATAGAAGCCGAAACGGTAGAGCGCATCATAGAGCGGCTCAACGACCGTTACAGCGAGCAGAAGAGCGCGTTCGCCATAGGAAAGCTCGACGGGAGCTACCAGATGATGACGCGCCCGGAGTTTTCGCGGTACATAAAGGCGGCGATGGAGACGCGCAGACAGGCGGCGCTGTCGCCCGCGGCTATGGAGACGCTGGCTATCGTGGCGTACAATCAGCCCGTGACACGCGGCTTTGTGGATCAGGTGCGCGGCGTGGACAGCTCGGGAGTGGTCCGCAGCCTTGTGGAGCGCGATCTTCTCGAGGAGCACGGGCGTTTGAACAACGTTCCGGGGCATCCGATAGCCTACCGCACGACGGATAATTTTTTAAGGTGCTTCGGGCTGAAAAGTCTTGACGATCTTCCCGCGATACCGAACAGCACCGATCAGATAGATCTTGAGGAATATGAGGATATGAACGAGTTCCCCGAGGGAATATCGTTCGATGAACCGGACATTCCCGACAGGGGAGAAGGCAGCGAATAAGACCGCCGACTATTCGGCGAAGGAGGTGTTCTCGTGACGGCATTGATAGTCTGGGGCTGTATACTGCTGTTTCTGCTCATTCTGCTGATGAGCAGGGCGACTTTCATATTCGACTACAGCGGGGACATTCGCCTTAAGATAAAGTATTTCGGCATAACCGTTTTCAAGAAGCCGAGCGGCAAAAAGTCCAAGAAGAAGCCCGAGAAGTTCAAGAAAGAGGACGAGAACGACGAAGACAAGAAGGACGACGAAGCCGATAAGAAGAAAGAGAAGAAAAAGAAGCCCAAAAAGCCGCTTCCCACGTTTGACGAGCTTATGGAGCTGGTTCGGCTGGCGCTTGACAGTTTGGGAAAGCCGCTGAAAAGGATCTTGAAGCGCGTGACGTTCTCGCATCTTAGCTTTACGGCGGTCTGCGGCGGCGATGACGCTGCAAAGGCGGCGATAAACTACGGCGCGATGAATGTAGCGCTGAGCTCCGCGCTGAACCTTATTGATACGTTCTTCACATTGAAGTCTCCAGACCATTTGCAGATAGACGTGGATTTCTATCAGGAGAAGACCGAGATCGATCTGTATTGCGAGGTAAGGACGTCGGTCGCGGCGGTGTTGGCTTTCCCGTTCTCACTTATCGGGCGCGCGATAAAGAATTATGTCAAGAGGGCGGGTGCGAGAAGCGCGATAAAGAAGCTGCTCGCCAAGCCCAAGCAGCCCAAGGGATCCGAAAGTCCCGAAAAAGCAGCCGAGCCCGATCTAAACGAACCGAAAGCGGCAGGGGCTAAGTAAAGGGCGTTTTAAAAAAAACGGAAAAAGCGGCGTATGCCGTTTGAAATAAAGCATTGCGGGGTAAAGCCCCGATATGAAAGGAGTAAAATATTATGGCACATCCTATCGAAGGAATTATGGGCGTATCTATGGAAAAGATCCGCGAGATGGTGGACGTAAACACCATCGTCGGCGAACCGATGAACGCCGAGGGCGCTACTATCATACCTATCTCCAAGGTGTCCTTCGGCTTTGTGTCGGGCGGCACCGATCTTCCCACACAGGCGGCGGAGAAGTTCGCGGGCGGCAGCGGCGCGGGCATTACCGTAAAGCCCGTGGCGTTCATCGTCATCAAGGCTGACGGCGACGTGAAGATGCTCGAGTTGGGCGGCAAGTCCTCCCCGATCGAGGGCGCTATCGAGGCGCTCCCCGGGATAGTTGAGAAGATCAAGGCGTTTATGGCGGACAAGAAGGCTGCCAAGGCGGAGAAGAAGGCAAAGATCGCCGAGGGCGCGGCGGAAGACGCTGCGGCTGCGATCGACGAAACTAAGAAAACCGAGGAATAATTTGCTAAAAAACGCCCACACTACCCATATAAATCATTTTATGGGGTGAGCGTATGAGAAAAATTATTTGCTGTTTGTTGGCGCTGGCGCTGTTTCTGCCGCTTTTGGGAATTTCCGCGGCGGCGGACGAGCCGAGTGTATCGGCGCGAAGCGCTGTGGTCATCGAAGCGGAGACCGGCACGGTGCTGTTCTCGGAGAATATGAGCGAGCGCCGCGCTATGGCTTCCACGACAAAGATCATGACCGCGATATTGACTATCGAAGCGGGCGATCTCGACCGCGAGTTCACTGTGGACAAATTCGCCATTATGGTGGAGGGAACGTCCATGGGCTTGCGTGAGGGCGACCGCGTGTCGCGGCGTGACTTGCTTTATGGGATAATGCTCCCCTCGGGCAACGACGCGGCTAACGCGGCGGCGGTGTCGGTATCGGGGAGCGTTGCGGCGTTTGTGGAGAAAATGAACGCCAAGGCGGGCGCTTTGGGGCTTGCCGATACGCACTTTGCCAATCCCTCGGGACTGGACGCGGACGGGCATTATACCACGGCATACGATCTGGCGCTGCTCGCCGCGTACGCGATGAAGAACGAGACGTTCCGCGAGATAGCCTGCTGCAAGTCTAAGGAGCTGGAGTACGGGAACCCGCCCTACAAGCGGACATTGTACAATTCCAACAAGATGCTGACGCGCTATGAGGGTGCTGTGGGAGTAAAGCCGGGCTTTACCGACAACGCGCGGCGCTGTCTGGTCTCGGCGGCGGAGCGTGACGGAACGCTGCTTATCGCGGTCACGCTGAACGACGGCGACGACTGGAACGACCACACTAAGATGCTGAACTATGGGTTCACGCAGGTGAGCGCCTATCCGCTGGAAACGGGGTGTTCGGCTAAAGTCGCGGTCGCGGGAACGGGGCAGACTGTCGGCGTTTACGCGGACAGCGCGTCTTTGTCGCTGACGGCGGCTCAAAGGCAGCAGCTCGAGCGGCGGGTCATTCTTCCGAGAATGGTCTACGGTGCTGTGGAAAAAGGGCAGAAGCTCGGCGCTATAGAGTATGTGCTCGACGGCAAGACCGTAAAACGCGTGGCGCTCTATGCCGACAGCGATGTCGCGAAGGAAGACGGAAAGCTGTCTGTGTGGCAGAAGATACTGCGTTTTCTGGGGTTCTGAAGCCGCCGCTTGTGACCGCGGCAGACGGGGTGAGCCTAAGCATTGGGAGATCCCCATCGGAGACCCCGTTCTTTTATACTAAGGAGTACTATGACTAGAATTCAAAAGATCATTGCCGACAGCGGATTGTGTTCCCGCCGTAAGGCGGAGGAGCTCATCTCGGGGGGGAGAGTGACCGTAAACGGTCACCCTTGCTCTCTCGGCGATAAGGCAGAGGAAAATAAGGATATCATCGCGGTCGACGGCAAGCCCATCGCCGCGCCGGCTAAGGAAAAGCGGTACATAATGCTCAACAAGCCGCGCGGCTATATCACCACCATGTCGGACGAGCAGGGCAGGCGCACCGCCGTGGAGCTTCTCGACGGCGTGGAGGAGCGCGTCGTTCCCGTCGGACGGCTCGACAGGAACTCCGAGGGGCTGCTGCTCTTCACCAACGACGGCGAGCTCGCCAACGAGATAACCCACCCGTCGCGCCACGTCAGCAAGACCTATCGCGTCACCATAGACGGCAGAGTGAACGAGGATCAGCTTATGCGCCTCAGTTCGGGCGTGGAGCTCGATGACGGTAAAGTGACTCTCCCCTGTACGGTGGATGTTCTCGCGGAAGAACCCGACCGCACAGTGCTGAGGATAGTCATAAAACAGGGCTTGAACCGCCAGATACGCAGAATGTGCACCGCCGTCGGTCTCGAGGTCGGAAGACTTCGCCGCGTGGCGATCGGCGGCGTAAGGCTCGGAATGTTGAAGCCCGGCGAATGGCGCGACCTCACCAAGGACGAGCTGAGAGCTCTCCGCGCGGCTGTCGGAAAGTCCGAGAAACGGAGCGGAAGAAAATGATCGAGATCTTACAGAATAAGGAAAATCTCGACAAGATCGAGTTCAACGCGCGCGACGGCGAGGAGGTTCTCGGCAGGATCGCGGGGGAGCTTTCCGGAGACACGTTTGTGATAAACGAGCTAGACTGTGAGGAGTTCTTCACGGACGGTCTTGTCCGCGCCATACTCAACCTTATGGCGCTGCACGGGATAGACAAGGCGCGGTTTGATCTTCCACAGCATTTTGAGATTTTGCGCAAGCTGCGCTTTTTTGAGGAGGAACCGAAAATAGACAGCATCGCGGCGTTCTTCGATAAAGGATGCGGCGATAAATAGCTGTTGTCAAAATATACAAAAAAAAATGGCAAAATTGGTCAAAAGGTAAAAAAATCTTTTTGTGGAAAAAATGCCCTTGTTATTTACGGCGGAATGTTGTATAATTATTGTGGATATTTTTTCGGTATCTGTTTTTTGCTAAATATTATTTAAAAGTATAAACGGAGGAAATACCATGGCATTTACAAAGACCTTGGCTGAGATGGAACAAAGCGTTCCCGACAGCGAAGCAAGAAAAAGACTTGCCGCGTTTTTCGACGAGGACAGCTTCGTCGAGGTGGATAAGTTCTTGTCCGCGGACGGCGAGGTAAGCTCGGTAATAGCGGGCTGCGGCAGCGTGGAGGGGACTCCCGTTTACGCGTTCGCGCAGGACGTGTCCGTAAAAGGCGGCGCGGTGAATAAGTCGGCGGCTCTCAAGATCAAGAGAGTGTACGAGTTGGCAGCGAAGAACGGTTCGCCTGTGGTCGGATTTTTCGACAGCAAGGGCGGCGACATCAATGAGGGCATGGCGGTGCTTTCCGCTTACGGCGATATTATGAAGGCTTCCGCGAAGATCTCCGGCATGGTGCCGCAGATCGCCGTTGTAACGGGCGTTTGCGCTGGCTGCGCGGCGATGATCGCGTCCATGGCGGACGTTGTTATCGCGACGGAGAAGAGCGAGGTGTTCCTCACCGCTCCGTTCAACAACGCGGACGGCAAGCTCGAGGGAGCGGGTTCCGCGCTCAACGCAGCGAAGGCGGGCGTATGCCAGATCCTCGCCAAGGATGACGCTGACGCGGTAAAGAAGGCAAAGCAGCTTATCTGTGTTCTCCCCGAGAACAACGTTTCGCTGGCGTGCTATGCGGGCGAAGACGTGAACACCGCGGACGTTACCGCTTCCATGAGCGGCGCGGAGATCGTCAAGGCGGTCGCTCAGGAGGGCAGCGTTGTCGAGCTCGGTGAGAAGTTCGGCACGGCGGCTTACACGGCGTTTGGCGCTGTGGACGGGCTTACGGTGGCGTTCGCGGCTGTGGACAAGGCGGCGAAGCTCACTAGCGCGGACTGCGCGAAGCTCGCGAGATTTGTTCAGTTTGCGGATCTGTTCTCCGTTCCCGTGGTGACGCTCATCGACACCGAGGGCTTCGAGGGCAGCTCGGCTGCGGAGCTTTCGGGTTCCGTTCGCGACTGCGCGAGATTGGCTCAGGTATACGCGGCGGCTACTACCGCTAAAATAAACCTCGTAAAGGGCAAGGCGTTCGGCGCGGCGTTCGCGGCGTTCGACAGCGCGGATATGACCTTCGCGTGGGAAGGCGCGCAGATCGCCCCGATGAACCCCGAGGCGGGCAAGGTCTTCATGGGTGAGGAGCTTGTGACGAACCCGTTCGCGGCGGCTTCCGTCGGAATGGTTGACGGCGTTATCGATCCCGCCGACACCCGCACGGCGCTTTCCGACGCGCTGAATATGTGTTCGTCCAAGAACGTCGATCCTACAAGAAAACACGCGAATTACGCGTTCTGATTAACACTCGATCGGCGCTTCAAAGCGCCGTTGATAAGATCAACGTTATGTAAACGCAGGCAATTTACGAAAGCGTTGACGGGGAAATGGGTACGACTTGAAAGCGTCCGTCGAATGAACCGTCAGCCGACCTGAAAAGTTCGCGAATTGCTATAAAAATAATTGCGTCAGCTGCGGCGCGACCGAGCGAAGCGCAGGGAGCAAGGAAGCAAAAACTAACAGCGTTTTTGAGGTGCGGATGACGCAAATTTAAGAGAGGTATATTATGAAAAATTATGTTATTACCGTAAACGGCACGGCTTACGATGTTACTGTAGAAGAGGCTGGCGGCGATGCTGCTCCCGTGGCGAGCGCTGCTCCCAAGGCGGCTCCGAAGAAGGCGGCTGCTCCCAAGAAGGCTGCCGCGGCTGGCGGAACGCCCATAAACGCGCCTATGAGAGGCACGATCGTTGACGTTAAGGTCAAGGTCGGCGACAAGGTAAGCAACGGTACTGTTGTAGCCGTTCTCGAGGCTATGAAGATGGAGAACGATATCGTTTCCGACAAGGACGGCGTTGTAGCCGCTATCTGTGTAAACAAGGGCGAGTCTGTTGAGACGGGCGCTCCCGTAGTTACGCTCAATTGATCATAAAAAAGGAGAAGCGGTATGGCTAAATTAAAGATCACCGAAACCGTTCTTCGTGACGCGCACCAGTCGCTGCTCGCCACAAGAATGTCTATGGACGATATGCGTCCTATCCTCTCGACGATGGATAAGATCGGCTTCTATTCGGCTGAATGCTGGGGCGGCGCGACGTTCGACTCCTGCATCAGATTCCTCGATGAGGATCCGTGGGAGCGCCTGAGGATCCTTCGTAAAGAGATGCCG
>CAYPWI010000112.1:0-6827 GCA_964414395.1 uncultured Ruminococcus sp. | reverse complement strand
CGCGCGGAACGCCGCGCCGACCGCTTTTGCGAATTGCACAAGTTGCGTTTAGGCTGACTTCTGCCTCGGTGCGCCTTTAACGCGCCGCCATTGCGTTATTTTGACGGCAACGCGCATTTAATGCGCTTCCATTGCGTTGACCTTAACCGTCGGCTGCCTTGGCGAGACTTATGCTCTGCCCGTCCTCGGAAATGTGTATCCTGCCGTCCTTGGCAAGCTCCAGCACCGCCAGGAAAGTCGCCACTCTGCGCGAGCGCGGCTGTCCCTTATTGAGCTCGCTCAGCTTCACCACGGTATTTCTGCGCAAGCTTTTCAAAATCGCGACCACGCCCGTGAAAACAGTCACATAGCTCGGTTCCACGACAGGCGCGGGAGGCTTCCTCTCATAATAAGCCTTGCGGCGCGAACGCTCCGCCACGGAGCTGTACGAGAGCAGTATCTCCTCGGGCTGATGGATACGGTTGTACGACATATCCACGTCGAATTCCATGGGCTTGCGGACGAAGATCGTATCTCCCTGATAGCGCTTTTTCAAGCGCGCCGCCATAGTCTTGGCGACCGCAAGTTCTATCAGCTGACCTTGAAGCTCCTGCTTGAGCTTCTCGCTCTCCTCCTTGGGAAGCAATGCCGCCGACTTTATCAGAATAAGCCGCGCCGCCATTTCCAAAAAATCCGACGTGACCTCCATATCCTTCTCGGTCATTCGTTCGAGATAGCCCAGAAACTGATCGAGTAAAATAGATATCTCGATATCATAGATGTTCAGCTTGTGCTTCTGTATCAGCAGCAGGAGCAGATCCAGCGGTCCCTCAAAGTTCTCGCCGTCTATGAACTCGAGTTTGAAATTAAGCTCTGTCATATCAGAAAATAGGCAGCGGCATTATCCATGTCGTAATGAGATCCATAAACCTCAGCATCATATTCGACAGCCAGCTCAGCGGGTACGACAGCGCGCCCGAAACCAGAAGAATAAGCACTACAAAGTTGATTATTCTCGCGTTGGTCTCCATCCAGATAGCCGCTTTTCTCGGAAGAAGCCCCGATATGATGTAATATCCGTCGAACGGCGGCACGGGAATGAGATTGAGCACCGCCAGATAAGCGCATATCTGCGCCGCCAGAACGATCGCCGTCATAACATATGCCGTCGTCTGAGACGGGGCTAATACATATACCGTCTTGCCGATGATCATAAGCAGGAACGCCAGCAGGATAAGCGCCAGCGGACCCGTCAGCGATACCAGCACCGCCGCGGTGCTCTGCGAGACCTTGCGGCAGCGGTTGATGTTTATCGGAGTGGGCTTCGACCAGCCTATGCAGCATAGGCACATACACAAAGCGCCCATAAGATCTATATGCGCCAACGGGTTCATAGTGAGCATACCGCAGTCCTCGGCGGTGGTGTCGCCAAGCTGCTTTGCCACCCAAGCCCTCGCGAATTCCCTGAACGGGAACACAAGGAAAATGATAACGAACACCGAGAAGAACGACATCACGACTTCGATAAACTCCGCTCTTCCCGCAAAAAAGCTGAACAAATAAAGTAAAGGTCCTGTCAATTCTACACCTCATATTCTTTCTCTGAAACAAGCAGGCGGCAAGTCCGCTCCGCCCGATTATGACCGTCACGAATAATATACAATATATATTATAGCTCATTTGAAATTTTTTTTCAAGTGGTTAGGGGAATTTTTTTTCAACTTTTTACAAAACCGCTTGACAAATTTTTCGGAGAGGTGTATAATTGACTTGTAAACGCCATGATGGGTGCGTGTTTGCGCCGTGTCGGAGAACAAGCCTTCCAGAGAACTGCCGTTTGGTGCGAGGCAGCAAGGTCCCTCTTACGCGATCAGCCCGGAGCGGATTTTTTGAACGAGACAGCCCGCGAAATAAAAAATATTTCCCGTGCCTGTTCTTCATTAAAAAAATACGGAGCCTCACCGTTAGCGGAGGGTGCATTGACGGATGTACGGAGATAATTGATAAAAGGTTCACCCTGTCCGTCTAAATATCACGGACGGGGTTTTTATTTCCCCGCCGACACTTCAAAAAACGGAGGAAAACAAAATGCTCACACTCGACAGTATCTACAAGGCTTCTCATGTTCTCAAGGAGATCATCAGAAAGACCGACCTCATCAAAGCGCCGAAGATCAACCCGGAAGCGGAGGTCTATCTCAAGACCGAAAATCTCCAGGTAACGGGCTCTTTCAAGGTTCGCGGAGCTTACTACAAGATCTCCACCCTCACGCCCGAGGAGCGTGAAAAGGGCGTTATCGCCTGTTCCGCGGGTAATCACGCGCAGGGCGTGGCGCTCGCCGCTACAAAGGCGGGCATCAAATCGCTCATCTGCCTGCCCGACGGCGCGCCCATCTCCAAGGTAGAAGCTACCAAGGGTTACGGCGCGGAGGTCTGCCTTGTTCCGGGCGTGTATGACGACGCTTACAACAAGGCGCTGCAATTGCGCGATGAAAAGGGTTACACGTTCATTCACCCGTTTGATGATGAAGATGTTATCGCGGGTCAGGGAACTATCGGTCTGGAACTGCTCGAACAGCTTCCCGATATGGACGCGGTGGTCGTGCCTATCGGCGGCGGCGGACTAATATCCGGCGTGGCGTTCGCGATAAAATCCCTCAACCCTAATATCAAGGTCTACGGCGTTCAGGCGGCGGGCGCGCCGTCTATGGCGAACTCCGTTCACGACAAGAAGATAGAGCGTCTTGAAAAGGTCGCGACTATCGCGGACGGCATCGCGGTCAAGGAACCCGGCGAGCACACCTTCGACTACTGCTCTAAATATGTTGACGAGATCGTCACCGTCACCGAGGACGAGATCTCCTGCGCTATCCTCTCTCTTATCGAACAGCAGAAGCTCATCGCCGAGGGCGCGGGCGCGGTATCCGTTGCGGCGGTTATGTTCAACAAAGTTCCCGTTAAGGGAAAGAAGGTCGTGTGCCTGGTATCCGGAGGCAACATCGACGTTACCATACTTAATCTCGTTATCAGGCGCGGTCTTGTAAAGAGCGGACGCGCTTCCCTGCTGAAGATAGAGCTTGTTGACAAGCCCGGTCAGCTGCTCGGCGTATCGAAGATCATCGCCGACCTCGGCGGCAATGTCACCGCCGTACTCCACGAGCGCGCCGACGGCAACGAAAGCTCCATAAACGGCTGCTTCCTCAGAATTCAGCTTGAAACGCGCAACTTTGAGCATCTTGAACAAATAAGAACAGCTCTCAAGGACGCGGGATTTAAGGTAATGGAGTGATGCTGTTCATTCAGGAAGTCACGTTCGAGTATACAAAAGCTGTGCGGAATTCTTCCTCGGCGAATGTCAGGCGCGCTGTGAAGTTTTTGCCTGTGGAATTCGATAAGGCGGAAATAACGGACGAGATCTTATTCAACAACGTACTTCTGTTCCAGACCCCAAACGGTTTAAGAGAACAGCGCAATAAGACCCGTGTTTTCGGCGAAGACGCGTTCTTCGTCGGAAAGTTCCAAAAGGAATATTTTGGCAGCCGTGTTTATGTCCGCCGCGCGGAAAACGGCTACGAGATCCTTTATACGGACAAGAAACAGCGCGGGTATATAAAAAGCAAGTTCACGCTGAAAGACGGGCAGAGCGGACGGATAGTCTACAACGAACGCTACAGCAGCTGGGATTGTCCGTGGCTGTACTTTCTCACGACGTTCACGTTCGTCTGCGCGGAGAAAGCGGCGTTCAAGCCTAAGCTCTTCTATATCAAGGAGCCGGATTTTACATTTAAGGATATGAAGCAGCTGCGTTACAGCGGTTTTTAAGGAGAATTTATGAGCGAGTTTCTCACTCTCGAAGATATGCTTCTGAACGGAAAAAACGATGTAAAAATCATCCCCGCGGACGACAAAAAAGCCGCCGAAAACGCGGAGTATTATGAGGCTGACAAAACCTCTAATTTTGGCTTAATGATCGCGGATAGCGGCGGTATGATCGTGGGAAAAACAGTGCGGATTTTGGGCAGTAATCGCAGCCCCGATCTCCGCGATATCAAAGAGTTCAACGAACGGTACGGAAAAGAGGGCTTAGTCATACTCGGCGACGATATCTTCGGCGGGATCTTCGCGCTGAATATCGGGGCGTTCTCCGAAGACCCGGGGGAAATATTCTACTATGCGCCCGACTGCTGCGAGTGGGAAAGCATGGGACTGAAATTCTCGGGTCTTTTCGCGTGGCTGAAAGACGGCGATCTCCCCGGGTTCTACGGGCAGTTCTCCAACGAGGAATACGAGCAGCTTCGCGCGATGAATGTTCCGTTCAACAAGGTCCTGCACTTTTTCCCACCGCAGTGGAGTTTGGAATTCAAGACACAGAAGCACGATGTACGCCCAATAAGCGTTGAAGAGTATTACAAGCTGACATTTGAAGGCTGACGGCTTTTGGAGAAACGGAAATGCGTATTATTACCAAAGAGATCTACGAAACCATGCAGCAGATCTCGTTCCATCTTCTGCTAAAGGTCAGCAAAAAGGCTGAAACGTTTGACGAGGGTTTTTATCGGGAACTGTACGACAAGAAGCTTGCCAAGCGCATCGAGTATGACAAGGAGTACCCCGAGGAATACGAAGGAGCCGAATTTGACGAGAAGGAAACGATACGCTCTTTCAATGAGATAAACCGCATGAACATCAAAATGCTGCAAGACGTTCTCCCAAAGAAGATCCTTGAAAGGGTCGCGGATATCAGGGTCTTGGCTTTTAATGTGGCTTCCGCGTCGGTCAAGCGGAGCATTTCGGAATTCTGCAAGGAAAATGACCGCATAGTGAAAAGCGCGCTTAAAGAACTAAAAAAAGCCGAAGAGCGCGAGTTCGGAACGAACAAGGAAGATCGCCCCGGGTTCTTTCGGGAATATCTCCACGACTGTGAAGTTTTGTCCTGCCGCATGAGGGGGCGGGATCTTGTTCTTGAAGTCGATAACTCGGGCGGATTTACCAAGGCAACAGGCGTGATTTTTAAGAACGCCGAGATCATCGAACGAGAGGAACGGCTCGCGGGGGCAGACTGGCTCTACAGCGAGGTCTACAAATGCGAACGCGGGCTGGAGATCCACGCGCTGCTGTGGGGGTCAACGGGGCTTAAATATCTCACGCTCAGGTGTGAGGACACGGTCTTCACCTATGACGACGATAACGGGCAAGAAAAAGCCGAGATATGATCGGCGTTTCCATAAAATAACATTTTTCAGGAGGTATTCATTATGAAGACTATCAGCACAGACAACGCGCCGCAGGCTATAGGTCCCTACAGTCAGGGCAAGGTGTATGAGAATATTCTGTTCAGCTCGGGACAGATACCGATCGACCCCGAGACTGGCGAGCTTGTAGCGGGCGGTATCGAGGAACAGACCCGCCAAGTCTGCGAGAACCTCAAGGCGGTGCTTAAGGCGGCAGGCTGCACTTTCGACAACGTTGTCAAGACCAACTGCTACCTTAAGGACATCAGCGACTTCGCGGCGTTCAACAAGGTGTACGGAGAGTATTTCACGGGCAAGCCCGCGCGTTCCTGCGTAGGCGGATTGCAGATACCCAAGGGCGCGCTCGTTGAAGTGGAGCTTATCGCCGAGGTAGACTGATAATAAACAATTGACAGTGTATAATGGATAATGGACAATTTCGGTGCACGGCAGCGCTCCTTATTTGTCCATTATCCATTTTCCATTATACATTGACAGAAATGTCCATAAGTGTGTCCACCGAGATCTTGAGTTCGGAGAAGTCGCCATAGTTGCTACGGTAAAGTTCCACGATAAGCGCGCCGTCGAAGCCGCTCGCGCGGAGACGCTTTATCAGCGCAGCGAAGTCGAACTTTCCTCGCCCTATCGGCAGACAGTCTCTGCTCTCGTCCGCGTCCGAAAGATGACAATGGACTATGCTGTCCTTGAGCGCGTCCACGTATTCCAGAGGGTCTTCGCCGCTGCGGCGCGCCTGTTTGAGATCGAGCACGAAATTCGCGTATTCCCCGAGTTCCCTCTTCATCGTCTTGAGGAACTCCAAGCGCCCCGAAAGGCAATAGGACACGTTCTCCTGAGCTACCGTGATACCGTATTCCCTGCCCGCCTCGGCGAGCATACGGAACTGTTTGAGATAATGCGAAACGGTGCATTTGCTGCTTAAGATCGCCCCGTGCAGCACGAATATCTTAGCTCCAAGCTTGTTCATACCCTCGAAGAACTGCCGATAGAGCGTCATCATCTCGTCTATGCGGCGATCGTATTCCGAGAACACGAAAACGCTCTCCATCGGCGACGAGAACGGGTGAAGAGAGGTTATCTTCATCGCGTTATTATCGCGGATATCGCATATCTGCGAGAGAATAGGCTCTTGGGCTTCGCAGGTGGCGTTCGCGAAGACCTCAACGTTCTTCACGCCAAGCCCCGCAAGCTCCGCGAACGCGTCCTCCACATGAAGCGGATAAAGCGAGGCGGTTGATACTCCTATGTCCATAGATGCTCCTTTAACACTCACAACACGTGCCTTTCCTGTGCCCTTATTATATTCTACGGCTTCATTCAGACCGGTCATAATTTTTTCAAAAACACTCATAACTACCACTCCTTGTCCGCCGGAAGTTCAAACGGAAGAGCGTCACAAATTCTCTTAATACTATAAATATAGTATACCTTATTGACAGGGATTTGTCAAGGCTTTTCTTATCACAGGCAGGAGTTCTCTTGATATTTTTGAATTATCGAATAATTAAGAATTCTCTTCAAATACTATAAAGTAAAAATTCGCATAAAAGGAGAATTATTATGGCGATAGTTCTTATCCGCGCTGTTATACTGTATATAA
>CAYPWI010000111.1:0-6838 GCA_964414395.1 uncultured Ruminococcus sp. | reverse complement strand
TTATTATAATGACGATGATGCGGGATATATGGTCACAATAGAAGGTCAATACGATATTTTGTCCAAAAATAGCGGTGATAGTGATTTTACAGATAACGTGGACCTTGATGAACCGTTCAGATCGTGCTATATAGACTTTGACAACTAAGTTCACAATTTAAAGGAAGAAAATGGCTTTACTCTATTTTGCTTCAACAAGGTTTTAAATAACCCAAAAAGGAGCAAAATCAATGCTAAACAACACCCCCGACATCCTCACCCTGAAAGAGGTCTGTGCCACGCTTAAGATCGGCAAGAACACGGCTTTGAAACTGCTGCAAAGCGGCGATCTTGAAGGCTTTCGTGTCGGAATTCAGTGGCGCGTCACCAAAGAGAATATTTTCAAGTTCATTCGCAGAAATTCCAACTAATTCCCCGCCGATCTGAAAAAGATCGGCGGACTTTTTTCTCCGAATAGTTACTAAATTAAATTATATATTATTCTTGTGCAATCCATGAGATTGACAAATTCTAGGAGGTGATCCGATGAGGGAGTAACCACTCAGACGCTCGTTGCTATCGTTGAAGCCGGAATTACAACGGTAGCAAGCATCGTGTATATGTTGTACGAGCGCCGCAAAGACGAAAAGCGTCTCGATCTTCAGCAGCTTATCGACGACGCAAAGAACAAGATGGAAAAGCTATGATCCGATTCGGTTTAATTTGAACCGAAAATTCCGGAAAAACTTTAGTGCCGGTTGCGGGAAGAAATTCTCGCGAACGGCGCTTTTGTTTTCTCTCTCAAATGGCTTAATTGAGCCAAATGGCGCAGATCAAAAATCTAATTTTTCAGGAGGAATGAACTATGTCGGCAAATGTAGAAACCATGTTTTACACAAGGCAAGCCCCTTGGCACGGTCTTGGAACGCGTGTTGAGGAAGCACCGGATTCCGCAGCGGCATTGCAGCTTTCGGGTCTGGACTGGAGCGTTATTCAGCAGCCCATTATGACGGAAGATCTCACGCCCATTCTCGGTTACAAGGCGAATATCCGTGACACGGATAACCGCGTTCTCGGCGTAGTTAGCGACCGTTACAGAGTAGTCCAGAACTCGGAAGCCTTCGCATTCACGGACGCTTTGCTCGGCGAGGGCGTGAAGTATGAGACCGCCGGTTCGTTGCAGGACGGCAGGAAGATCTGGCTGCTCGCGAAGCTCCCCGAGAAGTATATCATCGAGGGAGAACAGATCGAGCCGTATCTTGTATTCAGCAGCTCACATGACGGCAGCGGCGCGATCAAGGTTGCTATGACCCCGATTCGCGTTGTGTGTCAGAACACGCTTAATCTCGCGCTTAGTTCGGCAAAGAGGATTTGGTCTACCGTCCATGTCGGAGAGCTTGCCGCAAAAATGGACGAGGCTCACTCCACGTTGCAGTTGGCGGAAAAGTATATGACGAATCTCGGCGGCGAGTTCGCGAAGCTGGCGAAGATCAAGCTCACCGACAGCAAAGTCATGGAGTATATCGAAATGCTGCTGCCCATGGACGAGCAGCCGACAGAGATACATCGCAAAAACATCAAGCGTATTCGTGAGGATTTGAAGATCAGATATTTCGACGCTCCCGATCTCGCACACGTCGGAAAGAATGCGTACAGATTTATGTGCGCGGTTTCGGATTTCGCTACTCACGCGAAGCCCTTGCGTGAGACCGCGAATTATCGCGAGGGCGTGTTCGCCAAAACAATTGAGGGAAATCCGCTGATCGACAAAGCTTATGAAATGGCTTTGTCAGCGGTGTGAGGAGGTTTATCATGGCAGCGAAAATCATTGCCGAAACCGAGAATATGAGCTATGAGGAATGGCTCGACTTTCGGAAAAGCGGAATAGGAGGCTCGGACGCTTCGGTAGTGTGCGGAATTAACTGCTACAAATCTCCCGTGGAACTCTGGATGGAGAAAACCGGGCGGCAGCCGCACCAAGAAGCGGGAGAATCCGCATATTGGGGAACACAGCTTGAACCGCTTGTCCGCGATGAATTTACCAAGCGCACGGGGATTGAAGTAAAACTTGCAAAGTGTATTCTGCAAAGCGACGAATTCCCGTTTATGCAGGCGAACCTTGACGGTGTTTGCTATGACCCTGAACTCGGGGATTGCATATTCGAGGCAAAGACGGCTACCGCTTTCAAACTCGGCGAATGGGAAAATTCAATTCCCGATGAGTATATGCTGCAAATCCAGCACTACATGGCGGTCACGGGATTTAAGGCGGCGTATATTGCGGTTCTGATCGGCGGGAATACGTTCCGCTGGAAGAAGATTGACCGCGATGAAGAGATTATTTCCGCGCTTGTCAAGCTCGAAAAGGATTTCTGGGAGTGCGTAGAGAATGACACGCCCCCGCAGCTGGACGGCTCGGACGCGTCTGCGAAGTTCCTCGCGGAAAAGTTCTTGGAGAGCAAAAATTCCTCGGTGGAATTGCCTGAGAACGCCGCCGAACTTATCCGCAAATACGAAGCTACAAGTGAGCAGATCAAGGCGCTTACCGAGGAAAAACAGTTCGCGGAAAATCTGCTTAAAGAAATGCTTGGTGAAAATGAAGTCGGCGTGATCGGTGAGAACACGGTTACTTGGAAAGCCGTAACACAGGAGCGCTTAGACAGCAAGACGCTTAAAAGCGAACACCCAACGATTTATAAAAAGTACGCTAGTACAGTATCTTATCGCCGTTTTTCGGTTAAATAATGGAGGTCAACTATGGATAATCTGAAACTCAGAGATCGTTTGAACACTAAAGTTCAGGACGTGGAAGAAAAAATCGCTAACGTTAGCGAGGCGGCACTCGTACCCAGCAACAATTACATTGCGCTGAAAAATAACGCGATTGAAATTATCAAGGAAAACTTGAAAAATCAGCCGCTGTCGTTTCAGCTTTTTGATATCGTGAAGTCGCCGTCGGGTGGCTCGACGGTGTTTTCCGTTCCGGGGCTGTCAGGCGATGAACCCACGAAAGAACTCACGGGAATTATTCTTGACTATGCAACTCCCCGTGCTTATTGGGATACTCCCGACCCGGTAGAGGGAACGCCGCCTGTCTGCCACAGCGCGGACAGCATAATATCCCATGACGGAAAGCTTTGCACAACTTGCCCGTTCAATGATTACGGCTCGAAGAACGGGGATTCTAATGCAAAAGCTTGCAAAGAATCGGTGACGCTGTTCCTGCTTCGCCCGGAAAATATTATGCCGATCATCGTTAGAATCCCCGTTTCAAGCAAGATAAGATTCCAGAGATACATGACGCGGCTTGTCGGCAAGATGATCCCGATTTCCTCGGTGGTTACTAAGATCACGCTCGAAAAGACGACCAACAAGACGGGTCAGCCTTATTCGCTGTATAGCTTTGAGGCTATATCCGAGCTTTCTCCCGAGGAGGCGGAAAGCGCCAAGGCGTTCGGAAGAAAGTTTATGGAGTTCGTGGCAGCTGCCGATTCCGAGGAAAAGGCAGCGGGATAAATATGATTACATCGCGCCGTTCGGGGAGACCTGAACGGCGCTTTTTCGTTTAAGGAGGAATTTTTATGAGCGAAGATAGATTTTGTGAGCGCTGCGGCGCGGTTATTCACGATGGCGATGAATATTTTGACTTCAACGGCGAGGACTACTGCGAGGAATGTTACCACCGGGACACGTTTAGCTGTTCATGCTGCGGAACTAGGATCTTGTGGGAAGATAACGCGGGCGATGAAAATACCCCGTTGTGCCGTAGCTGCTTCGAGGAAAACTACACGATCTGTCAGGACTGCGGACGCGTCATTCGCCGCGATGAAGCTAATTACCCCGAGGGCTGCGATGAAGACGATGATGACGACGAGGCATACTGCAACAGCTGTTTTGATCACCTTTCCATCCACGATTACTACTACAAACCTTCGCCTAAATTCTATGGAAATGGCGAGAGATTTTTCGGCGTGGAGTTGGAGATAGATACCGCCGGAGAGTATTCCGAAAACGCTGATAAACTTTTGGAGATCGGTAATTTCGGAACGGAGCTGATGTACATAAAACATGACGGAAGCCTTGATTGCGGAATGGAAATCGTGACGCACCCGATGACTTTGGAGTTTCACAAGACCGAAATGCCGTGGTTGGAAATTATGAACGAAGCTCTGGAAATGCGTTATCTTAGCCACAAGACTAATACTTGCGGATTGCATGTTCACGTCAACCGCACGACTTTCGGAAATACTCGCGAAGCCCAAGAGGACGCGATCTCCCGCGTTTTGTACTTTGTTGAACATCACTGGAACGAGCTGCTGAAATTCTCTCGCCGCACCGAAAAGCAAATGGAGTGGTGGGCGGCGAGGTATGGCTACAAAAACTGCCCCAAGGATATTCTCGACCACGCGAAAAACGTTTGCGACAGCCGCTATACCTGCGTCAACATCACAAATTACGAGACTGTGGAATTCAGAATGTTCCGCGGCACGCTGAAATACAATACTCTCATTGCTACTCTGGAATTGGTAGATAAGATCTGCGACATTGCTGTCAATTTGTCCGATTCCGAACTTCAAAAGCTCTCGTGGTCGGAGTTCGTAATGTCGCTTGATAATGTTGAACACCGCGAGCTGATCGAATATCTGAAAGAGCGTCGGCTCTATGTGAACGAGCCGATTTGCGGGGAGGAGGATATGTGATGTGCGCGGTTTTCGGACTGATTGATTACAACAAAGTCTTGACGGCGCGGCAGCGCGAGTGCATTTTATGGCGCTTGTCCGTGGACTGTGAAGAACGCGGAATTGACGCAACTGGTTATGCGTTTCGCGAAAACGGAAAGCTGAAAGTTGTGAAAAAGCCCGTTCCTGCGCACGAACTTTTCCTCACATTAAGCGAAGATTCTAACATTATACTTGGGCACACGCGCATGACCACGCAAGGAAAAGCCGCAGACAATTACAATAATCACCCATTCCTCGGAAGTGCCGGAGGAAAGCCCTTTGCACTGGCTCATAATGGCATAATAATGAACGACGAGGTTCTTCGCGAGAAATTCAAGATTCATCAAACCAAGATCGCCACGGATAGCTATATAGCGGTGCAGCTATTAGAGAAATCCGATGAACTGTCCTTAAATTCTTTAGCGAGTATGGCAGAGAAAGTCTTTGGCTCGTTCGTGTTCACGCTGTTGGACGGCGATAACAATTCATATTTCGTGCGCGGTAATAACCCGCTGGCGCTGTATTGGTTCAAAGAGGGATTCTACGTTTATGCGAGCACGAGCAGTATTCTAGAAGCTACGCTCGGAACTTTTAAGCGAATGGGCTATACTCCCGAAAGAGTAGAAACACAATGTGGGGATATTTTGAAGATCGATGCTAATGGAAAATTGATAAGATCAGAATTCGATGATTCCAACTATGAATATCCCCCGCGTGGGTTTGGCGGCTTTTACAACAGTGAATCTCCGGAAGTAAGGCAGTTGAAAGAATATGCAAATTTGCACGGGCTGTGTTCCGACAACGTGGATCGCTTTCTTGAGTATGGCTACAGCGTCGATGATATTGTAGAGCTAATTGACGATCCCGAGATGCTGGATGCCGCCATTCTCGAAGTTTGGCAATGGTACAATGAGGAGGATTGGTGATGAAGAATTTTGTGTTCGGATATGCGCGGGTCTCCACGGAGCAGCAATGCCTCGACCGTCAGCTAGATATGCTCAATAAGCACGGCGTGGACGTGATCTACAACGAAAAAATGACAGGCACAAAGCGCAACCGCCCCGAACTTGACAAGCTGATAGAACGGCTCACCAAAGGCGATACCGTAGTTGTGGAATCTCTGTCGCGGCTCGGCAGAAGCACCAAAGATCTCATTCAGCTGATGGAGCTTTTCAACTCAAAAGGCGTGAATTTGGTATCTCTTAAAGAATCTATAGACACCAAAAGCAGCACGGGAAAGCTGCTTTTCACGCTGATCTCAGCACTTGCTCAATTCGAGCGCGATGTTATAGCAGACAGGACACGCGAGGGATTGGCTTCCGCCAGGGCGAGAGGTAGGAAAGGCGGGAGGCCGGCAGTGAATTCAGACTCGATCAAGAAAGCCTTGAAGCTTTACAATTCTGGGGAATATACCGTCAGGGAAATAACGGAACTTACTGGTGTGCGGAAGAGTACACTCTATAAGCATCTGGGAAAATGAGATCGCAAGCCTGCCGTTTCGGTGGGCTTGCTTTTTTGTCCTTAAAACGAACGTTTTTCGGATAGAATTTCTATGCTCCCGAATATACGGGAAAACTGCATGAATACCGTCCGAAAACTCGTTCACAAATCTACGTCCGAAAAAGCACCGTTTTTTAGACGCTTTATCAACAACATTCATCTTTTTTCTGTTTTGTGGTTGTCGGCACTTTTGTTCTTTATATACTCTTCAAGTGCATTTTCTGTTACTTTCCATTCTTGCCCAATTTTGAAGGCGGCGATCTCCCCCGAGCGAATCAAGGCGTAAACTTTATTTCTGCCAATTCCAAGAATATTCTGAATTTCATATATTTCTAAAAAGCGTGTAGACATTTTCATCATCCTTTCTCAATTTTTATAGGATTGTTCGAGCGCATTTGAAATCTATTTAACATTAACAGTCATGTAAATCATCCCAGTCGGTATTGGGGTGGTAATATAAATAATGTTCAATTATTCTGTCTATAAAGCTATATGATGATAATTCAAAGAATAACAAAAGTATCTCTTTTATTATACCATATTGCTTTTTACAGAAAATGGGAAGGATAAAAGATGTTAAATTTTTCCATACACACCTTCGAGCTTCGGCTCGAACTCACAGCATACGAAATTTGTGC
>CAYPWI010000110.1:0-6898 GCA_964414395.1 uncultured Ruminococcus sp. | reverse complement strand
AAAACAAGATTTGCAAGTGAAAAAGCGCCTCAAACGACCGAAAAGGCATATGAAAATACATTTTCTCAAAAAAGTAAAAATCAACCTTCCGCGCGGGGAAATTTCAGTCATTTTTTACCAAAGCATCCCGCGGCATATAAGGAAAATTTTCGGACAAGATATTATACAGCATTTCAATAAAAAGGGGTTCGCGCTATGAAAAAACTGTTATCCGCCGTTATGGTGTTTGCCGTTATATTTGCTTTTATGCCGCCCGTCAAGTGCTCGGCGGCGGTCGAGGGCTCGGAGAAGGCGAAGATACTCTACGAGGTCAACACGGGTCAGGTGCTGTTCTCGCAGAACGCCGATCAAAAGCTGCCCATGGCTTCCGTCACCAAGGTGATGTCCTTGCTGCTGTGGGCGGAGGATATGGAAGAGGGAAAGCTCGCGCTCGAGGATAAGGTCAAGGCGAGCTCCTACGCGTCGGAGGCGGACGGCTCGGTCATATGGCTGAACGCGGGCGAGGAGATGACCGCCGCGGAGCTTCTCGAAGCGGTGATCATCAACTCCGCGAACGACGCGTGCATAGCCCTCGCCGAGCACTCGGCGGGCAGCGAGGCCCAGTTCGTCAAGCGCATGAACACCCGCGCCGCGGAGCTTGGAATGAAGAGCACACGCTACACGAATTGTGTCGGTTTCGACGACAGCGGTCACTACACCACCGCGCGGGATATCGCCATAGCCACTGCCGAGCTTATGAAGCACGACGTTTACCGCGGCTGGATGCTGACATGGCTCGACTATCTGCGCGGCGGGGAAACGCAGCTCGTAAACACCAACAAGCTGGTGCGCTCCTATGAGGGCTTGCTCGGCGGAAAGACGGGCACTACCGACAACGCGGGCTGCTGTCTGACCGCCTGCGCGGAGCGCGGGGATATGCGGCTTGTCGCGGTGGCTCTCGGCTGCGATAATGATAACGAGCGGTTTGACGCGGTGAGGGAACTTCTCGATTACGGATTTGAGTCGTTTGAAAAATTTTCGCCCGAGATAGACTACTCTAAGCTCGCGCCGCTGAAAGTAGTCCACGGCGCGGAGGATAAGATAGAACCTATCATCAAAAATCAGGGCGCGGACTGTATCATCAAAAAGGGCAGAGCCGCCGATGTAAAATACGAATACACCTTTGTGGAAACGTGCGAGGCTCCCGTCGAAAAAGGGCAGTTCCTCGGGGAATATCTCGTGACATTGGACGGCGCGGAAGTGTTCAAGTCGGAGATAGTAGCCCCAAAGGATATTCCGGGAATGAATTTCTGGCTGTGTTTAAAGATGATATTCAAGGAACTTATCTCGATGTAAAAGAGGAAAAATTTCACCGAATATCTTAGAATAAATTTCCCTCATACAGAGAAAATAAATAAGGCAGGGGGCGCAAAAGCGTTTTGCGTCCCTTACATATTGCCCGCTTTTCCGATATAGGAGAAGCAACAAAGAAAGGATATGATGTGTAATGAATAAAGCGGTGTTGATCTTGGGGATATGCGTAATGACCGCCATACTTATAAGCGGCGTTCCCCGCGCCGTGGAAAGCGCCACGCCGACTTCCGAGACGCTGAAAGCGAGTATCAGAAGCTACAATGAGTCTGTGTCGGGCAGCGGCGAACTTGCCTATATCGGCGAACGGGAGATAACCTCCGCGATGCCGCTGGTATTTGAAAAAATCCTCGTGTCCGAGGGCGACGAGGTAAAGGTCGGCGATACCGTGGCAAAGGTCGACAAGAAGTCCTCCGCGGCGCTTATCGAGAGCATGGGGAAGATACAGGCGCTGGCTATCTCCGCCTCCGATCTGTCAACGGCGATCGCGCTATTGCCCGAAAGCGTCACCGCCGACTGCTCGGGAAGAGTGATATCGACGGCACAAGCGGGCATGGCGGTGCAGGCGGGCAGCAGCATAGTTACCGTCGCGCCCTCGGGGAAGCTGGCTGTCACCGCCGCCGTGAGCGAGCTCGACATAGCGAAGGTAAAGGTAGGGCAAACGGTAAAATTCACGCCCGCCGCCTATCCCAACGAGGAATTCATCGGAAAAGTCGCCTCTATCGCGTCGGCGGCGCGGAACAGGTATAACGGCGCTGTACTTGAAACAGTCGTTGACGTTACCGTTCTTCCCGAAAAGAACGACGAGCGGCTGAAATCGGGGCTGACGGCGGATATCGAGATCATGCTCTCCGACCCGCGGGAGATCTTAGTTCTTCCATACTCGGCAGTAGGACAGGACGAGGACGGGGAATTCGTGTATGTGTATGAAAATTCCCGCGCCGTGCGCCATGACATCTCCACGGGCGCGGAATTCTCCGACGGCACGGAGATAATATCGGGGATATCCGCCGACGACGTTATATTCGGCGATCCCGATGAGATAACGGGAAGATCTCACATCAGAATAGCGGAGGATCCGACAGAATGACAATAACCAAATCACTTATCAACATATTCCGAAGCAAGACGCGCTCGCTGCTCACCATGGCGGGAATAGCGGTCGGGGTGTTCTCCGTCGTGCTTATCTCCACGGTGGGCGCTGTTGGCACTTCCGAGGTCGGGAAGACCTTAGTCACCATGGGAGTCGATACGCTGCTGATACAGACCGCCGAGAACGCCGTTTCCGTGACGCTGAAAGATACGGACGTTTCCGCGGTGCGCGATATAGAAGGCGTTTCAGACGTGATGCCGCTTATGGCGAGCATAACCGAGGCGAAGCTCTTAGGACGGCGGCTGGACTGCTACGTCTGGGGAGTGGACAAGTCCGCCGACAAACTGATATCCCTCACCGCCAAGCACGGCAGGCTCATCACCAACGCCGATTGCGCCGCACGGGAGAAGGTCTGCGTCATAGACGAGCAGTTCGCTTTGAAAAGCTACGGGCGCAGCAACATAGTCGGGAAAAAGCTCTCGATATTCCTCGGCGGGAAATACCACACCTTCACCGTGATAGGCGTGGCAGAGTCGGGGCTTACTTCCTTACAGAATATGCTCTCGAATATCATGCCGGGGTTTATGTATCTGCCGATAACCACCATGCAGCAGCTGTGCGGGCGCACTACCTATGACAAGATCGCGGTAAAGCTCACGGACGCGAATTCCGACACGGAGATAGTCGATCTCGTCACGGGCGCTCTCGACAAAAAGAACGATGTGAAAGACGGCTATATCTGCAATAATCTGCTCTCTCAGAAAAGCCAGCTCGAAGGGATCATGTCGATAGTCACGACGGCGCTTTCACTCGTCGCGGGGATATCGCTCGTGGTCTCGGGGATCTCCGTTATGACCACCATGATGATGAGCGTCGGGGAACGAACCCGCGAGATCGGCATCAAAAAAGCCATTGGCGCGAAAAGCTCCGATATCTGGGCGGAATTTCTCACCGAGAGCGTTATACTGACGCTGTTGGGAAGCATTGCGGGGATAGCGTTCGGACTGCTGGTGTCGGGAATAGGCTGTCTTATCATCAAGGTGCCGTTTACCGTGAATATCGGTTCGCTGCTCTTTTCCGCGCTCGCGTCCGCGGCGATAGGCGCGGTGTTCGGCGCATATCCCGCGGTCAAGGCGGCGAAGCTAAGACCGGCGGAGGCGCTGAGGACGTAGCTTTACAAAAAAACAAAGACAAAATAACCGCCGCTCGGTCGTTGAAATGACCGAGCGGCGGTCTTGCGTACTGTCCGGACATGATCAAAAAAGCTGTAAAATGATTTAAACCCGCAGCTCCGCTTATAAACAAATTTTAACGTCCTCTGTTACGGATTCGGAACGGAGGATCTTTATTATCGCTCTGACTTATATTATCAAAATTATTGACAAAAATGGGCAATATAATTTGTTGAAGATTTACATTTACAAAAGTGTAAAACAGTGGTAAAATAATATATAATTAAATAGTTTCATTATACCGCAAAATCGGGCGATGAATGACAAAAACAGAAAGGACTTGTTAAGAATGAAAAAAATTAAAAAGCTTACCTCAATATGCTTGGCGGCGGTTATGGCTTGCGTAAGCGCAACGGCTTACGCGGACGAGGTTACCGAAACAACGGAGCAGTCTCAGACCTTGGAGGTATACTGCCCGGGCGCAAACGAAGACCCGGAGTTTCCGTTCAGCTTTGATATCAATGTTGACCCGAGCAGCATAAGCTACATAGAGCTTGACGAGCCGATCTACGGCTTTGAGCGGCTTCTTGACAGGGAAGCACTCGACTTTGACGTGAAGTTCACGCTCAAGGACGAGTACAAGGACTTTGACAGCTTTGAGTTTCAAGTCCTTGACGCGGACTATACCGAGGAGATCGCGGCTGGAGTTTTCCAAAACGACGAGGTTTTCACTATACCGGGGGCTGTCTATCGGCACGACATATAAGCTCAGCACGGTGTTATACTGCGAGACACTTACGGCATACTACGGCGGACAGTTTACGATACAAGCGGAGCTTGACAGCACCTTGGCAGTTGACTTGTTCTATCAGCTTGCGTCCATGGAAGGCGATGCCAAACCTTATGAAGTCAGCGATCATGAGAATAACTCAACAAATGATAACGCGAACACCCCGGACACTCTCCGTAACAACATACCTATGATTGGAACCTGCTCCGGTCTGGACAAAGATCATTTTAAATTTACTACCGAGCATAATAACCGCAAGGTTGCTAAAGTAACATTCTCGTTGAAAGTTCCCACCGGTTCCGGTTATACGATTGAAGTAACAAACAGCGCTATTAACTTCCATAAAATAATAGGTTCCGGCGTTAGCAGCGCGAAAACACTTTTTATTACGGCATTTAATGTTCCGTGGGACAGCAGCTTTAATATCAAAATCACGTTCAGCGGAGGCTCCGGAAGCGAATCGTATACCCTAAAAGCGAATTCCGAAACCACCCTTGCTTGGTATGGGCAATATATTTCAAAATACGATGGCGGTGAGTTTTGGAATACAAACAAACTTGATGAAGTAAAAAATGGTATATTTCCTGTTTTTATCGAATCGAACGACTATACCAACAATGATTTGTTTGCGACAGGCTGCGGCATTGCCGCGGCGGCTATGATCTTCAGAAATCTCGGCGCCACAATGGACGGTTATGATTTGAGAACCGGCAAGGATGGAGAGCTCCTTGCCGACCCATATACTGCACTGCTTGCCAATTGCGGCACTGACGGCAGAAATTGGGATGATGCAAATAAATTGCCTTGTAAAAATAATAGTGGAAAACCCGAATTATTTGAAGAGAAGATGGGTCAAAAATTTGGGTTCAAGGAAAATATGAAAAGCATCACTATAAGCGAATCGGGACTAAGGAATGCTATAGCCGAAAACGGTTATGTTTTGATGTACTTTAACAAAAGTCTCCCCGGTAATCACTTTATGGTTTTGACAGGACTTGAACAAGGAAGCGGAACACTTGCCGAAAAAGCCATTGTTTTTGATCCGGCAGGTATGTCATACGCCGAAGGCGCAGGTGCTAACGGTAATGGCATTAAGCTTACGGATACGGCATGGTATAAACGTAATGAGAACAATCTCATATTCAGCTCGGCAAGGGTATTTGTAAAATAAAAACTCGGTCAACATCACATACATTTGTGGTTTGCCAAAACACCTTACGGATAATTATTTTATCTGTAAGGTGTTTTTGGCAAAATAACCTTATAATAAGGAGAGCACATGAAAAAAATAAACAAACTAATGAATTTTGCTTTTATCATAGCAATATGTCTTCTCGGCGGCTGCGCGGAGCAAGGGAACAGCTACACCCCGGGATCGGAGCTTGGTTCTTCCCTTACTTCCACGGCAGACGATGTATCGGACATTTCAAGTGAGAGCAGCTCGCTCGGCAATTCAAGCAAAAGCACAAGCAGCACGGATATTTCCGTCAGCCCGAGCGGCACGGAAAGCTCGGAGGAGCAGTCCTCCGATGTGAGTGCTGTGCCTATCCCTGTAGAATTTAGCAATGAGGACAGAGAGCTTCAAGAAATTCTCAGAAACATGGAGGGGATATATGATACGGTAGACTTTTGGTTCAGACACGACGAGCCGGACGATGATACCGCGAAAAAGTATCTGTTTGTGTTTCCGGAATTCAAACGTTCGTCTTATACTGATTTTATGCCTATGACGTATTACTATGAGATCCCAAACGGCTATTCGGAAAACGGCATGGTCATTCCCCAAACATACAACGATTTTAAAAATCTTCTGCTGAGTTTTTTATCGGAGCAATATTTGGAAGCAACTGATCAAGTAATAAAAGGCAGCATGACAGAGATCACGGGAGACAGTTTTACGGAATTGGACGATCAGACAAGCGGCAGGCTTTCATCAATGATCGAAAACTGCGATGGCGCTTTTTTTGTCACTTGGGAAAAGTGTTGGGATTCTCCTGTTAAATTCATTGGGATAGACGGAAAAATGTATAGACACGCGTTCAATTGGGACCGAGGAATTGAAGGCACATGGATAGTTGACGTCGATACGGCCAAGGTGATCTCAAAAACGGATGATACCATAGAGTTCAGCTACATTACCGACAGTTGGTTGCAGGTCGATAAAAACGGCAGCATTGTTGATAAGGATGAAATATTAAACGATACCGAGCTTTACGAGAAGAACGCGATCGTTGGCGTGCTGAAATATGAGCGCGGCGGCTGGAAACGCGATTGGGATAAAGCCGATAAGGAACGTTGGGAAGAGTCGTTGAAATATTAGAGCAGAGTAAACGGCACAGCATACCGGCAGTTTGTAACGCCTAAAACATGACAAGCTTGCCATGCCTGATTTTGCCATGCGTTGTCGAACTCCCTTGAACGCATTATGCGCCGCGCGCAAAACGCTGCGGCAGCCTTGTTGCATCCTCCGCCTTGTCTTGCAAAAATCATCCT
>CAYPWI010000109.1:0-6931 GCA_964414395.1 uncultured Ruminococcus sp. | reverse complement strand
ACAATTATCTTGACAAGAGAGGTTTTTTTGTGCTACAATATCAATATAGATATCCGTTGTTAGCTTCGGCGCAAGTAACCGATAACTAACAGCTGTTCACTAACAACTATTAGGGGTAATTTTTATGACGCTTATGATACTGCTGGCGGCAGTTGTGCTTATATTATGCGTATTCTCGGACAGACTTTCGGGAAAGATCGGCGTTCCCGCCTTGTTGATCTTCATCGGGGTGGGTATCTTCTTCGGCTGCGACGGCGTGGTGAGGATAACCTTCGAGAACTACGAGTTCGCGGCTTACGCGTGTGAAGCGGCGCTGATCGTTATTATGTTCACGGGCGGATTTTCCATGAATTTGAAAGCCGCCAAGCCCGTTATCGTCAAGGCGGGGCTGCTCTCGACCCTCGGCGTGGCGGTCACGGCAGGCGTGACCTGTATGTTCTGTATGCTGGTGTTGAAGTTCTCGTTCGCGGAGAGTCTGCTCATCGGCTCTGTCATAAGCTCCACGGACGCGGCTTCGGTGTTCTCGGTGCTGCGTTCCAAGCGTCTGAACCTCAAAAACGGGCTCGCGCCGCTGCTCGAAGCGGAAAGCGGCTCTAACGATCCGTTCTCGTATATGCTGACGGTCATCTCGCTTTCACTGTTCGGAGAAGGGGGGACCTCGTTCATCCCGCTGATGATACTCGCGCAGCTGGGTTTCGGACTGCTGTTCGGCTTTCTCGTGGGGATCGCGGGCGCGTTCGTCGCGGGGAAGTTCAAGACCGCCACGGAGGGCTTTGACAGCATACTGTTCCTGGCGTTCGCGCTGCTGGCTTACGGGCTGCCGATGCTGCTCGGCGGGAACGGTTACCTGTCCGTGTACATAGCGGGGGTCATCATGGGGAACGCGCGGCACGCCTCGGGGGAATTCCTCGCAAAGAAGCATAGGATCGCTCGGTTTATGAACAACGTGCTCGGGATAACGTTCGGCAGCGGAAAGCGCATCGCCCCCTCGGAAACGGTCGTGTTCCTGAACGGCACGACGGGCATCTGTCAGATAGCAGTGTTCTTCCTGCTGGGACTGCTCTCAACGCCGTCGGAGTTCGGGCGGAGCATACTCCCGGCGCTGGCGATATACCTCTGTCTGACGCTGCTCTCAAGACCGATAGCCGTGCTTATTTTCGGCGGAAAGTCGCCTATAAAGGACAGGATATTTATCTCCCTGTCGGGACTGCGCGGCGCGTCCTCGATCGTCTTCGCGATAATGGCGGTTGTGGGCGGCGTGGAGACCGAGAACAACGTGTTCAACATCGTTTTCTGCGTTTGCCTTATGTCCATGCTGTTTCAGGGAACGCTGCTGCCCGCAGCTGCGAAGCGGCTGGGGCTTATAGACAACAACGCGGACGTTCTCAAGACGTTCAACGACTACCGCGAGGAAGATTCCATCACCATGATGAGAATGTTCATTCCCGAAAACCATAATTGGGAGAATAAGAGGCTCTCCGAGATCTCGCTTCCGACGGGTTCCCTTGCCGTGATGATAAAGCGCGGCGGCGAGACGATAATTCCGCGCGGGGATACTGTAATTCACGCGAATGACAGCGTTATTCTCTCCGTTCCGCCGTATGAAGCGGATAAGTCGATGAAGCTGCGCGAGGTCTACATCACGGAAAACCACCGCTGGAAGGATATGTGCATACGCGATCTGTATCTTCCAAAGCGCCTGCTGATCGTGATGATAAAGCGCGGCGAGGAAAATCTTATCCCCTCGGGCGCGACGGAGATACACGGCGGGGATATAGTGGTAGTCACCGATGTGGAGGAAGAAAAAGCCGAGGTGAGCGTTCAAGGCTGATCCCCAAAAGATCATACAAATCAAATATTTCCGCTCCCGAAATCCGAGTTCCCGCATATAATGTTGCAGGCGAGAATTCGCCAATAATTTCGGGAGTGATATTTAATGTACCAAATTAACATAAAATCCTTCACACAAGCCAAGAAGGCTATGAACTACCTGCAAAGGCACGGCATCCGCTGCGGCGTTGAGCGCAGCTTCGGGCGCGGCGGCTGCGGGTTTACATTGAAGGTGATCGACAAAAACGCGGGCGAAGCGGAGGTTTGCGCTCTGCTCGGCTCGATAGGGGTAGACTGTGGTCTATCTGGATAACGCCGCGACCTCGTACCCGAAGCCGAGTTCCGTTTACAGGAAATGGCAGCAGGCGATGAGCGTCTACGGCGCAAACCCGGGACGCTCGGGTCACACGTTCTCGCAGAACACCGCCGAGGCGGTCTATAAAAGCCGCGAGGCTTGCGCGGAGCTGTTCGGCGCGGAGGCGGAGAACACGGTCTTCACGCTGAACTGCACTCACGCGCTGAATTTCGCGATAAAGGGAATAGCAAAGCGCGGCTGCCATTTCGTCACGAGCGATATGGAGCACAACGCGGTCATTCGCCCGGTGTACGCGGCGGCGAAGGAGCACGGCGGCACGTGTACAATGTTTGAAGCCTCCGAGGACGAGGAAGAGACGCTTTGGAACGCTGAACGCGCCATTCGTCCAGAGACCGCCGCCATGGTCTGCACGGCGGCAAGCAACGTTATAGGACTGAGAACGCCGCTGAAAGAGCTTGCGGCGCTCTGCAAAAGGAAACATATCTGCTTTATAGTGGACGCGGCTCAGGGCGCGGGAACGCTGCCCATAAGCCTCAAAGACGGCGCGAACATCATCTGCGCGGCGGGACACAAGGGCTTGCTCGGACCTATGGGGACGGGCTTGCTGGTGACCGACGGCAGTTACCCGCTGAGGACGATCATAGAGGGCGGCACGGGCAGCGCTTCGGAAAGCCTTGAGCAGCCCGATTTTATGCCCGACCGCTTCGAGAGCGGGACGATAAACACCGCGGGCGCGATAGCGCTGGGCGCGGGCGTGGAGTTCGTGAAAAGAAAAACGCCGAGAGTCATTCTCGAACACGAATTGTCGCTCTGTGAGCGCTTCTGCGCGGGCGCGAGGCGGATAGACGGCATAAGAATGTACAATGACATAAATTCGCGGAACCGCGAAAAATACGCCCCCGTGGTATCCTTCAATTTTGAGGGAATGTCGTCCACGGAAGGCGCGGCGGCGCTCAGCGATAACGGCTTCTATATGCGCGGCGGGCTGCACTGCGCCCCACTGGCACACAAGAAGATAGGAACGCTCGACGGCGGCACGATACGCTTTTCTCCGTCGGTGTTCAATACGTTTCAGGAAGTAGACAGACTTCTCTTCACAATGAAGAGGATAACCGGAGGATAACAATATCCCCCTTTCCCGGGGTCGGGAGAGGGGGATAGGTCTTTTTTTAATTGAAGCGGTCAAGTCAATCGGGAAGCTCTGTCGGTTGGAGCTTCAGCTTAATGGCAAGCATCATTTTTTCGATCAATTTGACCGTTTCGGCTGCATTTTCTTTTTCTGCGATCTCCTTGATGTCTTTCAGCCTCAAATATTCATCAATCAGCCGTCCGTCATATTGCTTATCGGTTTCACTCATAGTTTCGCCCCCTTTTTTATTCATTGTCATTGAGTTTATTATACCATATTGACCGCCGAATGTCAACTATTTTCTCGCCGCCATTTTGAGTATATCGCCGAACTTTATGCGGTTCCCATTGTGTAGAATGATCGCCTCGTAGACCTTGCTGACGATGACCGCCACAAGCACCACCGCAGCCGCCAGGACAAGCACTCCGAGCGCCGACTGTAAAGGCGTGAGATTTCCGAGAAGTATCGCCGAGGGCAGCGCGAACGGCGAGCTTATGGGGAAGAAGTAGGAGAAGAACTGCACCGGGTTCGAGGTCGCCACACCCGTATCGACCGAGCCGACGTTGAAGATTATGGGGAAGTACGCGAGATAGAACCCCAAAACGCCCAGCAGCGAATACGGTCCCATCGCCTGCTGGAGATCCTCCATGCGCGATACGGAAGCGCCTATAAGCGCCGCGATAAGCGAGAAGAAGATAAATCCCAGCAAGAAGATGACGATTATCAGCAGTATATTAAGCGGCGAGAAGGACGCGGCGAACTCGTTTACCGCCTGCGCTATCTGCTCGTCGTCGGTCAGCATACCGCCTGCCGCCTGTGAAAGCGATTCCTGAATTTGGGGGTCTTTGGCGATGCTCATGGCGTTCCCGACCCACCCGAACGGCGCGGATATCGCGAAGCTCAGCCCGCCGACTACCCCTATAAGAATAAACTGCCCGAAGCTCACAAGCCCCATAGCCAATACCTTGCCGATGACCACCGCAAGCGGTCTCACCGACGTTAAAAGCAGCTCCATAACGCGGCTGGTCTTCTCGGTCGCTATGGACTGCGCCACCACCTGACCGTAGGCGAAGATCAGTATAAACAGCACCAGCGATACGACCATGGGCACAAAGTAGTTCATGGCGCTCTGTATAATGCTCCATTCCTCAGCGCCCGCCTCGATCTCGAACGTGGACACGCCGATCTTGGTGGACGCGTACTTGTCGGGAGTAACGCCCGCGTTATACATTATACGGCGGTTTACCAGCTCGCCGAGCATGGCGTTCATCATGGAAGCGCCCTCGGAGCCGGGAGAATACACGGTGCGAATATTGTATCTTGACACATTGCCGTCCTCGTCTTCCGCGGCGGTGATCTTTACCGCGGCTTTGCCCGCTTCCGCTTCCTTGAGTTCCTCGCAGAGCGCGTCAAAGCTCTTATCCGATGCGGAGAACGTGAGCTCAAGCATCTCGGAGACATCGTTCCTGTCCTCCTCCGTGAGAACGGACGGCTCGTCATACAGATAGATCTCGCCGAACGACATAACATCACCGTTGCTGCCGGGCGTTCCGCTCGGATCGCTGCTATCATCGCCGTTCATCAGCGTCGGAAGAATGTTCGTCAGAACGCACCCCGCGGCGACAAGCACGCAGACTATGATAGTTCCCACAACGAACGATTTCGTTTTTATATGTTGAATAAATGTGAAGGAAAAGACCTTCTGCCAGCCCTTAGTTCTCATTCGTGTCACCAACCTTTTCGATAAACAGCTCGTTGAGCGTCGGCTCGCGCAGCTCGTACTTTATCAGCGGTATTTTGTTATCCATTATCATATGCAGGAGCTTGTGCGCCTGTTCCTCGCTCGTGACATTGAAGCTCGAGCCGTTCGGGGTCTCTTCCGTGACCGTAAGACCGCACTCCGCGGCAAGCGGGGTGATGTTCCCCTCCGCCTTGACCGTCAGCTTTACGCGCCCGTAGCCCTTTTTGATCTCGTTGAGGTCGCCCTTGAGGACGGTCTTTCCCTTGTTGAGAATAACTATCCCTTGGCAGAATTCCTCGATAGTCGTCATCTGGTGGGAGGACATTATGATATACTTGTTCTTCTTGATCTCCTCGCGGATAACGCTCTTGAACAGCTCCGCGTTGACGGGATCGAGACCCGAGAGCGGTTCGTCGAGAATGATAAGCTCGGGATTTGGCGCGAGCGCCGCGATGAGCTGTATCTTCTGCTGATTTCCTTTGGAAAGCTGTTCGGCGCGCTTGTTCTTGTGCTCCGTGACCGCAAGGCGCTCGAACCAGTAGTCCAGCTGCTTGACCGCGTCCTGGCGGCGCATACCGCGCAGAGTGCAGAAATACACCAGCTGCTCAATCACCTTGACCTTGGGATACAAGCCGCGTTCCTCGGCGAGGTAGCCTATCGGCATATCCGCCGCGAGAAACTCCTTGCCGTCCCACTTGACCGAACCGCCGTCCGCCGCCAACATACCGAGGATTATCCTGATAGAAGTGGTCTTGCCCGCGCCGTTTGTTCCCAGCAGCGCGAACACGCCCGGCTTGTCGATCTCGAACGAAAGATCGTCCACAGCCGTATAATCTCCGTATTTTTTGACAATATTGCTTACAGTTAATCCCATATATTTAGCTCCTCCTATTTGAAAAGCAATTCGCGAACCGGCTCACTCCGCGCTTCGCGCTCCGTTCGCCTAGCCGGTCGACGCGGCGTGTCGGTCTTCGCTGATGCTCAGCCCGTCACGCCGCGCCAACCGCTTTCGCGAATTGCATCGCTCTCCGGTATGTCATTCCGGTGGCAACGCGCTTTTGATGCGCCGCCTTTGGGTTGTTTTGATAATGACGCGCCTTAAATGCGCCGCCCCGATGTTGTCTTAGACCCGTGATTTTAAAAGCAATTCGCAAAGCGTAAAGTTATTGCGCTTCGCGCAATAACTTTACTAGCCGGCTGGCGGTTCGGTTCGCGGCTTCGCCGCTCGCCTCGCCGTCAGCCGCTTTTGCGAATTGCATCGCTCTCCGGTTTGTCATTCCGGTGGCAACGCGCTTTTGATGCGCCGCCTAGGTGTTGTTTTTTCCGTGATTTAAAAGGCAATTCGCAAAGATTTGATCTTTGTGTGCATACTGTTAATGCTTGATATAAACAGTATACACTACTTTACAGCGTTTGTCAATAGTTTTTAAAAAAATATTTATTTTTTTGATTTACCTCTTGACAAATTATTCCGGGTGTGGTATAATATTAAAATGTCACAATGGAGTTATAGGCTAACTATGCCCAAAAATCCATGACAAGGCATAATATTTGGCGGAAAAACGGCGCTTTTTTGTTAAAAAAGCACTGTGTTTTATGCCGAGCGTACATTGCAAAACTTATGCGGTTCGGTTCAATGAAAAGAGCAGCGCCGCAATGAGGCGGGCAATTTGCGAAAGCGGCTAAAAACAAGGGTACAGCGACGTCGGCAGTTTTGCGGCGGCGCGGCAAAAAAATTTTCGGAAAGAAGCTCCTTGGCGTACCGCGCGTCGGAGCTTAGCCGGCAAATTCTGTTTTCCGCCTGCGGAAAATAGAATTTGAGGTTCCGAAAATTTTTATTCAGATAAGGAGTGATCAAGCTGATGGTGAACACAAAGCCTGTGAAGTCGGGAAGAACTACGAGACGAAGTTTTTC
>CAYPWI010000108.1:0-6947 GCA_964414395.1 uncultured Ruminococcus sp. | reverse complement strand
ATCTCGCCCGAGAACCCCGCCTCGCGCATAGAGATAACATCAAACCCGAACGGCTCAAGCAGCCGGCGGAACTCGCGGATCTTGCCCGCGTTATCCGACGCTATGACTAACCGTTTTCGGACAGGGGTCTTGTCTTGTTGAACTTTTTTCATATCTTCTCCTTATCTGAAAAGCAATTCGCGAACCGCAAAGTCCGCGCCGCCTCGCGTCGCGAACTTTGCTAGCCAAGCGACCCGGTGTAAAAGGGCTGCGCTTCGCCCCGCCCTTTTACGCCGCGCCGCTTGCTTTCGCGAATTGCACGAGTTACCTTTAGGTAACTTCTGCCGCGGCAAGCTTTAATGCGCCGCCGTAATGTCGCTATGTGCATTTACCGAGTGACAATATACATAATAGTCAGCAGCCATTCCATAATTAGCAACTAACATCTATTATACCATAAACTTTTGAAAAAGTCAAATGGTCGTCAATCGAACAGCGCGTTTACATAGTCCTCGGGGATAAACGGCTGAAGATCGCCTATCTGCTCGCCCACGCCGACCAGCTTTACGGGCAGGTTCAGCTCGTTCTTGATAGGAATTATAATGCCGCCCTTTGCCGTGCCGTCCAGTTTAGTCAGCACGATGCCCGTGATATCCGTCGACTCGTTAAACAGCCGCGCCTGATTTACGGCGTTCTGACCCGTAGTTGCGTCCAGCACCAGCAGCGTCTCAACGCTCGCGTCGGGAACTTCTCTCGTGATAACCCGCGCTATCTTTTTCAGCTCCTCCATAAGGTTCTTCTTATTGTGGAGCCGCCCCGCGGTATCGCAGAGCACGATATCCGCGCCGCGCGCCTTTGCCGCCGAAATAGCGTCAAACACCACCGCCGCGGGATCGCTCCCCTCGGAGTGCTTGACTATCTCCACGCCCGCCCTGTCCGTCCAGACGTTGAGCTGATCTATCGCCGCCGCGCGGAAGGTATCCGCCGCCGCCACTATGACCTTCTTGCCGGAATTCTTGAAATTCGCCGCCATTTTGCCGATCGTAGTCGTCTTTCCCGCGCCGTTTACGCCGATGACCATAATGACCGACGGCTTCGATTCAAGCACCAGCTCGTTCCCGCCCGTCAGCATATCCGAGATGATCGTTTTCAGCATCTGCTTTACCTCGGCGGGGTCGGTCGTGCCCGTGCGCTTTATCTCCTCACGGAGCTTGTCGCAGATCTCCGCGCTGGTCTCCGCGCCGATATCCGACAGGATAAGCGTTTCCTCCAGCTCGTCGAGGAAGTCCTCGTCTATCTTGGTGAACGAGTTTATCAGCTGCTCGAGCTTTCCGACAAAGCCGTCCTTGGTCTTCTTGAGACCCTCTTTCAGCTTGTAGAAACTCTCCTCGCGCTGCTTTGCCTCATATTCCTCCTGGAACTTTATATCGCTCTCGTGGTCGGTGAAGATCGGCTCTCCGCCGCTCAATCTGTCAAGCAATGACGGACGCGGGTTTTCCGAATTTTCCGATACCTCTTCCGTACTGATTTCGGAAACGGGAGCGGGCTGCTCCTCTTCCGCGACGGTCTCCGATCTCTCTTCCGTTGCGGAAGGCTCTTCGGTCACACCGTTCTTTTTCTTCTTGAACTTATCAAATAATCCCATTCAATTCTCCTTAATAAGCCGCGCCAAAATTATACATTCTCCATTGTACATTATCGATTATTCCACGCCTTCCATATCGTCCGTAAGCTCCTGCCGCAACAGCGTCGAGACTCCCTTTTCCTGCATAACAACGCCGTAAAGCACCGAACAGCCCTCAATGGTGCCGCGCCTGTGCGATATAAGCATCAGCTGTGTGCTCTTGCTGAACTGATTTACAAACTTTATATACTTCTCGACGTTTACAGCGTCCAGCGGCGCGTCAACCTCGTCAAGCATACAAAACGGCGTGGGACGATGAAGAAGTATCGCGAAATAGATCGCGATCGCCACCATCGCCTGCTCTCCGCCCGAAAGCGAGATCAGATTTTTTACGACCTTTCCGGGAGGCGCCGCCTTTATCTCGATTCCCGTATTGAGTATGTCATCGGGATTCGTAAGCTCCAATTCGGCATGAGCGCCCGCGCCGAATATCTGCACGAACACTTCCTTGAAATGCTTGTTGATGTCGATGAAGCTGTCGAGAAACTGCGTTTTTATATCCTCGGTCAGCTGCGCTATGAGCTTTTCAAGCTCGCGCTTGGAGTCCTCAATGTCGCGAAGCTGTCCCGACTGGAACTCAAACCGCTCGGATACGATCTTGTATTCCTCTATGGATTCCATATTTACGTTTCCGAGCGCGGTTATGCGTTTGGTGAGCTCACTGAGATCGTTTTCCGCCATCAGCAGATCCTCGGGGATCTCCGCCTGCTCCTCCGCCTGCGACACCGTAAGCTCGTAGCTGTCATACAACAGTGAAACTATCTTGTCATATTCCTTCTGAACAGACACCTGACGCTCTTCGAGACGCGCCAGCTCCCGCGAGAACGTCTCTTTGTTCTTATTCGCCTCGGCGATCTCGTGATGCAGCTCGGTGATCCTGCGCTCGTGATCGGTCATCTCTTTCGAGAGCGTCTCGATCTCGTTGTTTTTATCCGCAACGGAGCCGCTGCCCTCTTCTATCTCGCGCTTTATCCGCTCAATCTTCTCGCGAAGCCCGCGATCGCTGTCGTCAAGATCCTTCATCGCGTTCTTAAATCCGTCGCTGCTTTCGAGAAGCGTTCTGCGGTTGTCCTCGATGTTCTTTATCTGCTGATCCAACAGATCGATATCGTGAAGCGCATCCATTCTGTTCTGATCGAGCTGCTTTATCCTGTCGGAGATATCGCGGAGCTTGTTCTCCGTCTCGGAGCGTTCTCCCGTCTGCTCCTCATAACTCTTCTCAAGCTCCGCTATGCGCTCGGTAAGCGCCGCCACAGCCTTTTCGGCAGAAGATATTATCCCGTTCTGCGCCGCTATCTGCTGATCAAAGCCCTGCAAGCTCTTCCTGGAGCTTTGGCTCTGTTCCTCGAGCTGTCCTATAAGCCCCTCGAGCCGCGATATCTCGGCGGAAGACTTGATGTCCTCCTGCTCGAGCCTGCGGATATCGTCGAGAAGCCCCTCCATCTCTATGGTGAACTTCGCGCTCTCCGCTCTGTAACGCTCAAACTCCTCGTTCTTTGCCTTTGCGGACTCCTGCAATTTTGAGATCTCGGAATAGAGCGTGTCCAGCTCCTGTTTTCTGGAAATTATGCTGCCGCCCTTGTTGATCTTAGAGCCGCCCGTAAACGAACCGCCCGCGTTGACGACCTGACCGTCAAGCGTCACTATCCTGAACCTGTAGCCGTACTTCTTACCTATGACCTTCGCGGTGCTGAGATCATCCACCACCGCCGTAAGACCCAGGAGATTGCTTATGATCTCGGCGTATTCGTCGCCGCACTCCACGAGCTCGCTCGCGATGCCCTCAAAGCCGTCCTCCGACATAAGGCGCGGCTCGTTGAGCGTTCTCCCCTTTATCGAGGTCAGCGGATAGAACGTAGCGCGCCCCGCGTCGGTCTCTTTGAGGAAGCTGATACATCTCGCAGCCACCTCTTCATTGTCGACGATTATGTTCTGCATAACGCTTTGAAGAGCGGTCTCCATCGCGGTGATGTACTTCTGCGGAACGGTGATAACATCGGCGACCGTGCCGTGGATGCCCGTAAGTCTCCCCTGCTCGCCCGCGCGGAGAACTTCCTTCACGGAACGATAATATCCCTCGCGGCTGTTCTCGATATCATTGAGGACGCGATAGCGCTGCTTTTTTTCGCTCAGCTGAGAATTAGCCTCGTCCAGCGCCTTGCGCGAGTCCTCAAGACGCTTTTTCTTTCCCTCGGCAAGGCGCTCCATACCGCTTGCCCTGTTCTTAGCGGCGGAAAGCTCATCCGCTGTCTGAGCAGCCGTTTTTTTGGCGTTTTCAAGCTGACCGCGGAATTCTTCAAGTCTTCCCTCGCCGTCTTTTATACCGTCCAAAAATTCCGACTTCTGCCCCTCTATTTCCTCAAGAGTGCGCTGAGCCATAGAAACGGCGAGATGCTGCCTTGACTCCTCCGCACGCGCCGCCGCGATCTCGCTGCTCAATGCCGAATACTTTTCTCCCGCCTTGGCGCTCTGCTTTGAGATCTCATCAAGATCGCCGCGAAGGATGGACGCGTCGTTTTCGTACTCGTCGGCAGCCGACCGCTTTTTCTTTATATCGGACTTTATCTCATTTATCCTGTTCTCAAAATCCTGTCCGCTCTGATGAGCTTTTTCCATCTGCTCCGTAAGCTCCGCGCGGCGCTCGGAATTGTGCTTGATATCGTTCTCCGCAACGGAGATAGCCGCGCGCTTTTCCGCAAGCTCGTCATTCGCGGACTGTATGCTCATTCTCACGCGCTCGAGCCGTCCCTGCGCGAGCATCTTCCGATCGCCGAGTTCCTCTATGCTGTCCTCGGCTTTCTTTATATCACGCTCGTAATTTTCGCACTCGCCCTTGTTGAGAAGTATCTTGTCCCGCAGCTCCGACAGCGACGCGCGCTGATCTTTCAGATGCGCCACGGAGACCGAGATCTCCAGCGTCTTCTTCTGTGCCACCAGCTCGCTTGCGAGCAATGCCTTTTCCGATTGCTTTTTGAGAATAGGCAGCCGCTCCTCGTCCGAGCGTATAAGATCGCGCTGACGGACGATGTTTTCCTCCGCCTGCGAAAGCTGCTTTTCCGCGTCGGTTTTTTTGTGAAGGAACAGCGACACTCCCGCCGCCTCCTCAAAGATCTCGCGGCGCTGAGTATCCTTCGCGCTGATGATCTCCGCCACACGACCCTGACCGATTATAGAATATCCGTCGCGCCCGAGACCCGTTCCCATAAGCAGTTCTTGAATATCGCGCAAACGGGATTTCTTCCCGTTTATGAGGAACTCGCTCTCGCCTGTACGGTAGAGCTTTCGCGAGATGACAACCTCGCCGCTGTCCACATTGAGCGTTCTGTCGGAATTATCTATCGTCAGCGCCACTCTCGCGTAACCCATGGGTCTTCTGCCGTTTACGCCGTCCGTGCCGTGAAAAATAACGTCCTCCATTTTTTCACCGCGCAAGGTCTTTGCGCCCTGTTCGCCCATGACCCAGCGCAAAGCGTCGGAGATGTTGCTTTTCCCGTTTCCGTTGGGTCCGACGACAGCGGTGGTGCGCGTGTCGAATTCCAGAACGGTCTTATCGGCAAAGGACTTGAAGCCCTGAATTTCCAAAGTCTTAAATAACATCTATTTTCCTTTATACTATCCAAATATACACGCCGGGGCGCGGCTTTACCGCGATCTCATAGCCAAGCCCCGCCAAAGCGTCTATATTGCTTTTCTTTTGTCCCACAGCCTTTGAGATATTCCCGGGATCGGTATAAACGGTATATTTTCCCTTTTTAAAATTCAAAAGCTGTCTTTTCAGATCGTCGAGGAATATCCTGCTCTCAACTATCTCTCTCAGCGCCGGGTGATAAACTCCGCCCAGCATATCCCGCTCGACGTCGGGGCTGGCGTGAAGCCCCATACGTATAACTTTCACGCCCTTTTCGGTGAATTTTCTCAGCAGCGAAGCACACAGCTCGACTGTTTCATCAAACGAGAACGACTTGTATTCCCCACTCTCGAAAAGCTCTCCCAGCTTGGTATTTTTGAGAATGACCGTCGGATAGATCCTCACCGTTTTCGGTCTCAATTTTATGAACTCATCGGCGGTGTAAAGACAATTTTCGGTTGTATCCCGATACAGCCCCGTCATCATCTGGAGCCCGAGTTCAATGCCGCTGTCCGAGATCATTTTCGCCGCCCGCCGAACATCCTCGGAGGTGTGTCCGCGCTCATTGGCAGTGAGGACTTCATCGCTCATTGACTGCGCGCCGAGTTCCACAGAAGTCACGCCGTATTTTTTCAATACCTCGACGATCTTCTCGTCTATGCGGTCGGGGCGCGTCGAACAGCGAATTCCCGTATAGACCGGATACTTCTTCACCGCCCGCGCGGCGACTGTCAGAAGGCTCTCCATATAGCCTCGTTCTATGGCGGTAAAGCTCCCGCCGAAGAACGCTATCTCCGCCTCGATGCCGCGTTCCGAAAGATGCCCCGCCTGTTCGTCCAGAAGCCTTGTAACTTCATCGGAAGTCGGCGCTTTTACGCTCCCCGAAATGGTCCTCTGGTCGCAGAAGCTGCACCGATGCGGACAGCCCGCGTGCGGCACGAAGATCGAAATGTTAGTCCGTCTCATAACCCATAAGCTTTACGGCTTCCTTTGCCGCCGCCTGTTCCGCCTCTTTTTTGGACTGTCCCGAGCCGCTGCCTATAATCTGCCCGTTCAGGAGCACGTCCGCGAAAAACTTCTTTATATTCTGCTGCGCGTTGTCGTCGCGAACTTCGTAAGATATATGTTCCTCGGGGTTCTGCTGGATTATCTCCTGCAAAATAGTCTTGTAATCCCCAAGCTTGACCTTGCCCGATCTGAGCGCTTCCACATCGGGCACGAACGACAATATCATCTTCTGTGCCTCTTCCATGCCGCCGTCAAGATAGACAGCGGCTATTACGGCTTCAAACGCGTCCGCGAGAATGGAGCGCCTGTCCCTGCCGCCCGTCATCTCCTCGCCCTTGCCGAGCAGGATATACTTTCCGAGGTCTATTTTCTTCGCGAACCCATAAAGCGAGTTCTCGCAGACGATAGACGCGCGCAGCTTTGTAAGCCCGCCCTCGGGCACGGTCTTCATATTCGTGAACAGATACAGCGACACGGTTATCTGCAAAACGCTGTCGCCTAAGAATTCCAGCCGCTCGTTGCTGCCGTTGTTCTTGCCGCCCGAGTAGCTCGAATGGGTGAGCGCGCGCCTGAGATAGCTGACGTTTTTGAACTTGTACCCGAGCTTATTTTCAAGCTCCGCTAAGTCAGACATCTTCCACAGCCTCC
>CAYPWI010000107.1:2014-6954 GCA_964414395.1 uncultured Ruminococcus sp. | reverse complement strand
AAGTTTCAATGCGTCCATTTCTTTTCCTCCTGTGGATTTTCGGATTTTCTTGAACTCCGGCTTATCCGGGCTATCACCTGCCGCGGGTCGCTTCCCGCGCGTTCAGAGGACTATCCGTTTTTAATGTTTGGCTTATCGCCGCGCATTAACACACGCCTGCCGCCTTCCTCTTATCATAATGATAACCACATGATTTTGGGCATAGCTATGCCGACGGATACTAAATGCTTTTTTATTATATCACCTTTCACCAAAAAAATCAAGGGGTTTTATTAAGTTTTAACAAATTTTTATAAATTTTTTCAAAAAACGAGGTGATCAAGGTAGCTTTTGTCAAACGATCCATGCAGCTGTTCGGTAACATCCTCGGCGCTGTTCGCGATCTCAAAAGCTCTCTCGCGCGCCTTTTCGTCCTCGAGGAACATAATAATCCCCTGTTCCGCCGAGTTGCGGGCAAACGCAGCGTTCATATACTCCGCAGGGATAGCGCCGAGTTCCACGAGCGACTTAAGCCCCCGCGCGTCCGAGAAGATCTCCCCCGAAAAGAAAGCGCCGATACCCGCCCTCTCTCCGAAGAACACGTCAAACACCGCCGCCGCGCCCGCCTTGTCCGCCTGGATGGCCCTGATATCCTCCTGGGTGACGAAATGGTCTTCCCCCACATAGAACAGATCGCGGTCGGTCATGATGCCGTCCGTATCCAGTATGCCCAGCCTTTTCATTATAACAGCAGCCATTGCCGCGCCGCATGGAGAAAATCCCGCGCTGTCACAGTCGCCTATCACTTCATATGAGACCGTGCCGTCCTTGTCACGCCTTACAGCGTCTATAGCGCCATTTTCGGCGGGCATACCGCTCTCAAACCCCGAGCCGTCAAACGCACCCGCCATCGGGAATGCGGCGCAGATGAGCCGAGAGCCGCTTTTCTTTGCCGCGTACATCGTCCTTCCGAATTCCGCGGCGAGGTAGTCCTCATTCGGTATTGTGAGCAGCGACGCGGTAAAGTCCCCGCCTATCCCTGCCGAGATAAACGGCACGAAGCATATTTCCGCATTTTCCGGAACACCGAGAGCCGCTTGATCTATGTTCTCCCCGAGGCTGCTTTCCACGCCGAACCGCGCGGCGATACCGACCTTTTCTATTTCCTTTCCGAACCTGAATTCGTTCACCGCCGCCGAAAGCAGCGAGGAAAACTCCCCCGGCGCGGCGGATGCCGTTATCCTTGTACCGTATGACACCGATCTTGCGTATCTGCGCTTCATTACAAGGTCGTAAAACACTATGCTCATCATATTTTCGGAAATATCGCACGCCGCGGCGAGCCTTCCGCTTCGCTCGGAACGCAGCGGCTCATGAAAAAACGCTTGTTTCATCTGTCAACACCACTATTCAATTACAGGATCATTATACTTAAATAATATCATAAAATCCGTATCTTGTCAAGCAGTTGGCGATTTATACACATCTGCGCAAAAGCTTGCTTGCGAAAATGCCTTAAAAATTCAAAAAAATTGAAAATAAACCTTGAAAAAGGCGGCGCGGTATGTTATAATTATAGAGTATGCAGTTCATGCCGTCTCGGGACGGGTACGTGAGCCGTATATGATAATTTATACAGCAAAGGACGAGAACATCTGGAACTCAACATAGTATTGGCGGAACCGCGCATCCCCCAGAATACGGGGAACATCTCCCGCACCTGCGCCGTCACGGGCGCGCGGCTGCACATAATAAAGCCAATGGGATTTGAGATCGACGACAAAAAGCTGAAGCGCGCGGGGCTGGATTATTGGCGCTATCTCGACATAACATATTATGAAGGGTTTGACGACTTCTTTTCGAGGACCGAGGGGAATTACTTCTTTTTCAGTACCAAGGCTCGGAACTGCTATTCGGACGTGCGGTATCCCGACAAGAGCTTTATAGTGTTCGGACGCGAGGATAAGGGGCTTCCCGAACCGCTTCTGTTCAGCCGCCCCGACGATTGCGTGAGGATCCCGATGCTCCCCACGCTCCGCAGCCTCAATCTCTCGAACAGCGTCGCCATAGCCGCATATGAGGTCTTGCGGCAGTGGGGCTTTCCCGAGCTGCAAAACCAAGGCAGGCTCACTCAATTCGACTGGGACAGCGCGACTTGATATTTTGCCGCCGTATCACGAATAAAAGGCGTAAACGCCGTAATTTTAAGGAGTTTTATTATGAACGAAAACGTAAGGATCATCACCGACAGCGGATGCGACATCTCCCCCGAGGCGGAGGCGGAATTTTCAAAATATCTTGTCGTAATGCCGTTTGCCGTCACCATCAACGGGCAGACCAAGCTTGACAGGATAGATATCAAGCCCGACGAGTTCTACAAGATACTCAAGGAAGAGCAGGAGATCCCCAAGCACTCCCAGATAACACAGATACAGTTTGAGGACAAGTTCCGCGAGCTTTATGACGAAGGCGTGCGCGACATCATTGTCTGCGTGATAAACGCTCACGGCTCTCAGACCTGCTCTCAGGCGCAGATCGCCGCGAACAACCTCGCCGACGAGATCAAGGATCTCAAAATCCATGTGATCGACGGCAGGAATTACTCGCTCGGCTACGGCTATCCCATCGTCGAAGCCTGCAAGAAGCTCTCCGACGGGCAGTCCGTCGAGGGGGTTGTAAGCTATTTGAAGGATATGGCGAGCCATGTGGAAGCCTTCATCATCGGATTTGAGCTTCGCCATATGAAGAAGTCGGGAAGGATCTCCGCCGCGGCTTCCTTCCTCGGTGAGCTTATGGGGCTGAAACCGCTCATCATACTTTACGACGGGGTAACGCAGGTGCTCCGCAAGGCGCGCGGCGAAAAAGCGGTCATCGACGCGGCTGTCGAGACCATCTCCTCAAGAATGATCCCCAAGACGGCGTATACGGTCATCACCACCACCCGTCCCGATATGGAGAAGGAATTCATCGAGAAGATGACCAAAAAGGTCGGATACAAGCCCGCTATGGTGGAAAAATGCGGCGTGGTCGTAAGCTGCAACGCGGGTCCCGAGTTCATCGGCGTGTTTATCAGAGGTCAGGAGCACGAGGAGCAGTAATTCCGTTCTGACATTATAAGGAGCATCGTTTTGGAAGTATTGGTCAAATATATCGAGGATATATTTCAGAATTTTATCAGGATCATCAGATCGATAAACTTCTTTGATGTGCTTGATATCCTCATTCTAACGTTTCTTGTGTATTATCTTATAAAGCTTATGCGCGAGACCCGAGCCATGCAGCTGCTCAAGGGCATTTTCTTTCTGGTCATCATCTTTATTCTCGTGCAGATATTCCAGCTGAAAGCCATGGGATTTATTATCGACAACTTTTTGCAGGTCGGCATAATCGCTATTATTATAGTATTCCAGCCAGAGCTGCGGCGAATTCTCGAAAAGGTCGGACAAACACGCGTTTCGACTATCACTATGTCGCTCGACAAATCCATCAACGGCGAATCCCCTCGCGACAAGGCTATCCTCGGCATCGCCGACGCCTGCCAGAGGCTTCACGACAGCAAGACGGGCGCGCTTATAGTTATTGAGCGCGAGACCAAGCTCGGCGATATCATCGAAAAAGAGACCACCAGCATCGTAAACGCCGACTGCGAGCCCGAGCTGTTCTGCAATATCTTCTATAACAAGGCTCCCCTGCACGACGGAGCCGTGATAATCCGCAACAACAGGATCTACGCCGCGGGGTGCTTTCTTCCGAACACCCAGAAGGATCAGTATCTTTCCAGCGATCTGGGCTCGCGGCACAGAGCCGCGGTCGGCATGAGCGAGAACTCCGACGCGCTTGTGATAGTCGTTTCCGAGGAGACCGGCACGATCTCTATCGCGAAGGACGGTCAGCTGACGCGCGATCTCAACAGAGACAGCATCATCAATATACTCAGCTCACTTATGCCGGGCGCTCCCGCAAATAAGCGCAAAAAACGCGGTCCTAAGCAGAAAAAGGAGATACAGCAGTGAAAGAATTTGTTTTAAAGATCCTGGGCGATATAAAAAACAACTACAAAACTCTCATCGTCGCTTTTCTGGTCTCCTTCGGCGGGTGGCTCGTCGTCTCGATAAACGTCTTCCCGATGATAGAAAACGACATACGCGGGATTCTAATCGAAGCCCCCATTACTGACTTTATGGCGAGCAATAATCTCCAGATAACCAGCGACATCATGGAAGCCGTCGATATAAAGATCGAGGGAAAGCGGTATGATATCAGCGATCTTAAGTCATCGGACTTCTATGCGAGCATAGACCTTTCAAATGTGCGCTCCGCGGGACAGTATACCGTTCCCATCACGGTGTCGTCGAAGACCAATCGGGAGCTTACCATCTCCGAGGTACAGCCGAATATGATCACCCTCAACATAGACCGGATCATATCCAAGGAATTCGTGCTGAGACCCACCGCACCCGACGTTACCATTCAAGATGGGTACTATATGGACGAAATCACCGTTTCTCCCGATACTATCACCCTCACGGGCTCGGCGACCGTGCTCAACAATATAGGCTATGTGGAGGCGAGGAGCACTTTCCACGGAGAACTCGGCGGATCGCGTCAAACGGGCGCTGAGATCAATGTCTTCGGCTCGTTTGATATCCCCATGTCGAAGGACGGAATAACGTTCTCCACCGATAATGTAACGCTGAATATCCCCATCTACAGGCAGAAGGATCTTCCGCTGACATTCTCCATCATCAACTATCCCCCAAACTTCAACATCGACAGCCTTAAGTTCAGCATCCACCCCGACAAGTTGACCGTTGCTGCCCCCGATGATTCCATCGACAACCTCAGCGTGCTGAATGTCGGCACCATAGATCTCGCCAACATCCAGATCAACAAGACCACGTCCTATATCCCGATCATTCTCCCCGACGACTACATCAACCTGTCGGGCAACAACAACGCTC
>CAYPWI010000107.1:0-2004 GCA_964414395.1 uncultured Ruminococcus sp. | reverse complement strand
ATGGGAGATAGAAGACTACAGCAAGATGGACTTCAAGATCGGCAAGGACAATATCAGCATCATAAACTCGCCCGACAACTATGATGTTTCGCTGGTGACAAATGAGCTTCAATTAACGGTGATAGGTCCATCCGACAGCATCTCGCAGCTTTCAAACACCGATTTCAACGCCACTGTGAACCTGCTCGGAACATCTCTGCGCACAGGCGTTCAGGACGCTTCCATCACCGTTCAGATAATGGGCGAAGAACAGACCTGCTGGGTAAGCGGACAATACAAGGTCAAAATTAACGCCCAGCCCAGCGAGTGACCTATGGCTATAATCGTTTCACAAATAAAGACCTCGATAGACGAGCCGAAGGAAAACGCGGTAAAAAAGGCGCTTTCATCACTCGGTCTGTCAAAAAGCGAGGTCAAGACCGCCAAGCTGCACAAGACCTCTGTGGACGCGCGGCGCGGGGTGTCGTTCGTAAGCTCGGTGTATATCGAGCTTTTCGGCGGAAAGAAGGAGCGCGCCCTTGCGGAAAAGAACTCCTCTGTTCGTTTTGTGTCAGAGGACAAGTTTGAATTTACGTTCGGCTCCGAGCGTCTGGACGGAGATATATTCATCGCGGGCTTCGGTCCCGCGGGAATGTTCTGCGCGCTGACCTTATGCGAGTTCGGCTATAAGCCCGTAGTTCTCGAACGCGGCGCGGCTATGGACGAGCGCGTCTCCGCTGTGGAAAGCTATTGGCGCGGCGGAAAGCTCGACCCGCGCACCAACGTGCAGTTCGGCGAGGGCGGCGCGGGGACATTCTCCGACGGAAAGCTCACCACGCGCATAAACGACCCGCTCTGCTCGAGAGTTCTCGAAAAACTGTGCGAGTTCGGCGCGCCCGAGGAGATACTCACCAAAGCCAAGCCCCACATCGGCACGGACAAGCTGCGCGGGATCGTCAAAAATCTCCGAAAGAGGATCATCGAGCTGGGCGGAGAAGTCCGCTTTCTCTCGCCGCTTGAGGATATTTCGATAAGCGGCGGCAAACTGCGCTGCATCACCGTAAACGGTGAAAAACTGAAAAACGGCGCTTTGGTGCTGTCTATAGGGCACTCGGCGCACGACACATTTGAAATGCTTCTCAGAAACGGCGTGGAGCTTGTTCCCAAGCCGTTTTCCGTGGGCGCGAGGATCGAGCATCTTCAATCGGATATCGACAAGGCGCTGTATGGAAAGTACGCGGGGCACCCTGCCCTTCCCCCGGCGGAATACGCGCTTTCTTATCACGACGGGGGAAAAAACGGACGCGGGGTTTACACGTTCTGTATGTGCCCGGGCGGGTATGTGGTCGCCTCGGCAAGCGGTAACGGCACGATAGTCACCAACGGCATGAGCTATTTTGACAGAAGCGGAAAGAACGCCAACAGCGCGGTTCTCGTTTCGGTCTCGCCCGACGACTTCGGGGATATCAAGAATAGCCCGCTTTCGGGTGTTGAGTTTATTTCCCGTCTGGAGACACGAGCGTATGAGTTGGGCGCTAAAGGCGGCGCAAACGGTGCGGCTCCCGCAATGCTGACAAGAGAATTTATCGGAAACGGCGGCGCGTTCTCACTCGGCAGAGTTACTCCCACCTATCCGCTCGGCGTTGAGCCTTGCGATCTGAATCTTCTCTTCCCGGGTTACATTGCAAGCTCACTGAAAAACGGTATTATGCACTTTGAGCGGCAGATAAGCGGGTTTTCCGACATTGACAGTGTGCTGACCGCGATAGAAACGCGCTCTTCCTCGCCCGTGCGCATACCAAGAGGAGAAGATCTGACGGCTCTCGGCTGTGATAATCTCTACCCCTGCGGCGAGGGCGCGGGCTACGCGGGCGGGATAATGTCCGCGGCGGTGGACGGGATCAAAGTTGCCGTTAAGATAATGGAAAAGTATGGAAGAAGCCCCGACTGAATCTTACTAAGATCGAGTATTTAATATGAGCCGCTGGGCATTGGCAAAAACATCCATATTATTAAATACTAATT
>CAYPWI010000106.1:0-7010 GCA_964414395.1 uncultured Ruminococcus sp. | reverse complement strand
TCCCATCGGCGCGTATATCAGATCGAAGTCAAGCTTCAGCGCCTGTTCGAGCTGTTTTTTCGTAGACACCTCGGCGCGGTAGAACACGTTCTTTTCCGTCCTGGGAGCGGCTTTTTTCGGCAGAACATAATCGAAAAGTCTATAATCCTTTTGCATTGAAGTCCAAAGTGACATCGAGCATATCTGCCGTCTCAGCTCATTCAGCACCGACGCGGGAACATACAAGCCCTCATCGACCTCGGCGGTGACCTCATCGATATAAAACTTCGTGCCGCCCACCTTGCTCATACGGTCAATGACGGACTTTTCATCGAGCGGAGCGCTCTTCGCCTCTTCGGGTATTATCTCCGTATGAATGGAGAAGATTGTTACAGTATTTTTATAGCTGCTGCTCACGCTTGCGATGATAGGTTCACCGCGCTTAATTTTAACGTCAATAGATAGCTTCGCGCGGGGGTATTCCGCCTTGTAAAGATCCTTGATGCCCTTTAACGCAGCGGCGGAATTTTCAACGTCCTCTTTCCCGCGGATACCGTTCATATCAAGCATAGAGCCGTCGAAATAGCCCTCGGTAAGCCCGCCCCGCGAGAATATTCCCGAGAGCCGCTCGATATCATACGGTTTGCCGTCAAGCGACCTCCTGCAAGCGTCCACGGCACAAGCCACGTATTCGGGGCGCTTCATTCTGCCCTCGATCTTGTAGGACTGAACGCCGCGAAGCGCTTCTTCATTAAGGTGCGGGATAAGTGAACTGTCCTTAAGCGATATCACATTATGCCTGTTCCCCGCCGTAAAATCGAGGCGGCAGGGCTGGGCGCACAGTCCGCGGTTCCCGCTCCTGCCGCCGAAAATACTGCTCATATAGCACTGACCGCTTACACAGACGCACAAAGCCCCGTGTACGAACACCTCAAGCTCCGTATGGGTATTCTCGGAGATATTCTTTATCTCGTCGGCAGACAGCTCACGCCCTATGACCACGCGCGAAAATCCCAGTTTTTTCGCCGCGTTTACGCCGCAAACGCTGTTCAGCGTCATCTGGGTGGACGCGTGAAGCGGCATATAGGGACATATTTTCTTTGCCAGAAGCGCAGCCCCGAGATCCTGTATTATAAGCCCGTCCACGCCGCACTCCGCGGCTGTTCGGATACACTTGGCGAGATCGTCAAGCTCGCAGTCGTACACAAGGGTATTCAGCGTCACATAGAGCATAACTCCGCGCTCGTGACACTCCGAGACCGCTTTTTTCAATTCTTCGTCTGAGAAGTTGCCGGCGTTTTTACGCGCGGAAAACTCCTTCATCCCGACATAAACAGCGTCCGCGCCCGCGTTCAGCGCCGCGCAAAGGCTCTCCGGACTGCCGCACGGGGCTAAAATCTCCCTCATAACGTAAGCTGACCGTCCTCCAGCATCTCCTTGACCTGCTTATCCAAAGACGCGTTCGTTTTCTTGAGCGACTTGTTTTCCTTGGAAAGCTCGGCGTTTTTCTGTGTAAGCTCGTCGAGCTGCGCCTTGATCTTATCAAGCTCCTCCCGTAGATCGGCTGTGCTGTCGGTCTGCTTGAGCGCGTTGTTCTCGCTCTCCATCTGTGAGAACTTCACCTTGAGCTCGTCAAGCTCCGAAATACGCTCGCCCAGCTTTTCGTTCGCGGCGGAGAGCTCTTCATTCTTGCGGGAAAGCTCGGCGCTCACCTTCTCAAGCTCTTCCCTGCCGCCGTCGAGACGATTTTTCTCGGCGGAAAGCTCCTTATTATCCTTGTCAAGCTTGTCATACGCCGCGGAAAGCTCGCTATAGTCCTTGTCAAGCCGCTTCTTGTCCGACAGAGCTTTATCCAGCTCCGATTTCAGCTTGTCTTTTTCGTTTGACACCTTATCGAGCTCGGCTTTGAACTTCTTCTCGGCTTCGGGATCGTGGGCGTTCTTTTTCAGCTGCTCGTTGGCGGATCTCAGGGTGTCGCGCTCCTTTTCGAGCTGTTCGGCGCGCTTTTGTTCTTTGCGGAACGCCTCCTCAGATCTCTCGGAAAGGCGCTTGTTCTCGTTAAGTACGGCAGCTGTCTTCTCCCGCTCCTTCTCAAGCTCGGAGATGCGGGCTTCCTTTTCGGACACGGTCTTCTTTGCCGCGTCGAGCTTTGTCTTGTTCTCGCTTGCGGCAGCGGAAAGCTGATCGTTCTTTTTCTTAAGATCCTCTATATCCTTTTTCGCGTCCTCAAGCTCTTTCTCAACAGAAGCGCTTTCCATCACCTTGTCGTTGGCTTCCTTAAGCGCCTGAGCAAGCTGATCGTTCTTCCCCTCGAGCTCGGAGAAGCTCTTAGTGAGTTTCGCCAGATCGTCGCGGCATTTTTTCAGTTCGGCGTTCTCCTTCGCAAGTGCGCGATTTTCCTCAACAGCGGCTTTGGCGTCCGCTTCGCCCTTTCTGAGGCGATCCACCTCGGCGGAAGCGATCTTCAGACCCGCCGCCGCCTCATAAAGATCGTTCATGCAGTCAAGCGCCACAAAGACAGACGCGTCCTCCTTATTGACGTCCAGGCTTTCCGTGCAATACTCCGAGATCTTTGCGTCAATATCTTTAGCGGCAGCCATAGTCTGCTCGACGTTATCCGTCCTGAGTTTATAATTCTTTCCGCATATCGTTATGGTAACTTTTTCGTTGAGCACCTGCGAACACCCTTTCAAATTCAAACATTTTCAAACAGAAATACATCTGCACTTTATATTATATATCAAAATGGCTTTTATTTCAAGGGGTTTAGTGAAATTTTTTCGGCGAAAGCGAATTATTGCGCAAATGAGAGTTTTTTCCTTTTTCCCCTTGACATAAGGCGAAATATGTATTATAATAAAAATTGATACAGTCATTTCCGAAAGGACGGTCAGTTTTATGGATATGGAAAAAATCAGCAATCTTAGAAAAAATCTTGTATTGTTCTCCATGGGCGAGCTGATATGCGGCTTGTTCATGATAGTTTTCAACAGCGAATCTATCGGCATGATCATACAGATGTTCGGTATAATCGCCGCTTCTTACGGCATCATCACCTTTATGACGTGGCTTTTCAAGAAAGACAAAAACGGAGCGGCGACCACCATCATCCTGCTTGCCGCCTGCCTGATAGCGGGCTTGTGCCTTATTTTCCTAAAAGATCAGATCAAGGGTATCTTCTCCATCGTGATGGGGCTTATCCTTATCGTGTTCAGCGTCTTTAAATTCCCGAATATCTTCGAGCTCAAAAAAGCGGGCTATAAAAAATGGGCGTTCGGACTGATACCCGCGGCGGTAATCCTCGCGCTCGGCGCGGTGATAATCGTACTGTATTTTACCGGTCCGAAGCTTGGCGACCCCGTTATTTCCATCATGATGGGAATAGGGTTTATTATAGGCTGTGTAGGCGATGTTATGACGCTTGCCGCCGCTTCCTCTATCGAATACGAGCTCAAGCACGGCGGAGAGATCAACGCGGAGCAGGAAAAGCTCGAGAACAAGGGCGAATGAACCCCATCATTGATCGGCGCAGCATAAGGAAGTTCCGTCCCGAACCCGTACCCGAAAGGCTGATCGAAAAAGTTGTCCTTGCGGGAACGCTCGCGCCCTCTTCAAAAAACCGCCAGCCATGGCGGTTCGTCGCGGTATCCGAAAGATCGAAAGAAGCCGCGCTCTCGGCTATGGAACGCGGTTTGGAACGCGAAAAGCGCTGTCCGTTCCTTCCGGACAGCGCCGAGTTTTTGTCCGACGCGGAAAACACCCTCAAAATAATGCGGCAAGCCCCCGTTACGATATTCGTCGTCAACGCTTTGGGAGCCGATCTGCGCCGTTCGCTTTCTGTCGACGAGCGCGTATACGAGATCTGCAACACGCAGTCTATCGGCGCGGCTGTGCAAAATATGTCGCTTGCGGCGCAAAGTCTGGGGCTGGGTACGCTCTGGATAGGCAACGTGTTCTTCGCGTTTGACGAACTGACGGAATTTCTCCATACCGACGGCATATTGTACGCCGCACTGTCGGTCGGATATCCCGCCGAGAAGCCGAAAGCGCGTCCAAGGAAGGAAATAAGCGAAGTATTTGAATGGCGGAAATAATATGGTTCAGAAAGCGTCGGGATCAGTTCCGACGCTTTTCTATCATACGCGCTATTCCCAATACCGCCGCGTAGAGCACTCCCGCCACGGGGAAAACCACCCACGCGCGGGAATCGCGCTTTTCAGGCACATTCTCCAGAAACAGCCACGCCAAATATACCGCCACCGCGACCGACCAATATATTCCCAAGATCGCTCCGCTGAGACGGCGGCGCGACTTCTTTTCTTCCGAGAAATCGCCCTCGCCCAGCAGCTTTTCCATACTCCCCCAGCGAACGCCCGCCAGCACGAATATGAACACCGCTATGGCGACCATAAAGATCAGCACATTCAGAAGTATGACCATCAGAAGATCGTTTTGCAGCGCCGCCCCGACAAAGAGCGGTACGACAGCCAATATGCACAGGCAAACCCCGATGATGTTCATTTTTACATAAGTGCCGCGGAACGCCTTCTGCTGCTCGCGCACCATTCCCAAAACGCCGTATTCCGTTTCAAACGGCTCATCTTCCAGGAACCGATACGGCGAGCTTTGAAAATGCGTATGCAGATAGATCCCCACTGCGGCGGCCGCGATGATCAGCAGGAAGATCATTCCCAAGCCTCCCGCGAGGTTCTCATCTATCGGCGGTTTTCCGTACTCCGAAAGCCCGCCGAGCATCAACAGCGGTATAAACGACACTATGCACATAAATGTCGCCAGAGCCATACGCGGCGCGGCTCTCCTTCTGAGAGCGAGGTACTCGTTCGCCTGTCCGAGAGTTACCTTTCTTGTTTTGTCGGAATAGTCCTCAGCCGAGAACTCCTCGTCCTCGATGTCATCCTTTAAGAGATAGTCCGTCGTTACGCCGAACATCTCCGAGATCTTGAGTATGCGCTCCAGATCGGGAACGCTCTGCGCGCCCTCCCATTTCGATACCGCCTGCCGAGAGACGCTCATCTTCTCGGCGAACTCCTCCTGTGACATTCCGCTCTTTTTTCTGAGCCTGATAAGCTTATCCGCGAATATCATAAAACTCACCTCATATATAGGATTTCGGACTTTTTCTCCGTCCGATAATTATATTTTAACGACTATCTCGGTTACATTCCACCAACCGCCGCTTTTCAATTTGTGAACCGACAGTTGCGGATCGCTTCGTTAAGCCAAAATCGCAACAAAATGCCGCGCGTTTTTTATCCGAAAAACGCGCGGCTTTTTTATGAAAAAATATGTTATTTATTGATCTCTATGAGACGTTTGTCGAACTCCTCAACGGGAAGCGGCTTGGAATAATAAAATCCCTGCGCCGCGTCGCAGCCGCAATCGCTCAAAAACTCCGCCTGCTCGACAGTCTCAACCCCCTCGGCGATGATATCGAGCCCTATATCGCGGGACATGGAAATAGTGTGCTGAATGATCTTTCTGCCGCGGTCGGAATCCATAAATTCCTCCAAAAATCCACGATCTATCTTCAACACGTCAAACGGCGTGGATTTCAGCATATTAAGCGAGGAATATCCCGAGCCGAAGTCGTCCATAAGCATTGTAAAGCCCGCCTTCTTCATCTCGCCGACAATGTCCTCAACGCCGTTTCCGTCGACGGACTCCGTTATCTCAAGCTCCAAAAGCTTCATTGGGATATCGTACTTCGCGATAAGTTCCTTAAGCTTTCCGATCACGTCAAAGGAGTGAACATATTCTCTGGAGATATTCACCGAGATAGGCACGGGGGTGACGCCTTCGTCTATCCAATTCCTTATTTTCTTACAGGCTTCCTCCCAGATGAAGCAGTCCAGCTTCAAGATGAAGCCGTTCTTCTCGAACACGGGGATAAACTCGCCCGGAGATATCACACCGTGAACGGGGTGGAACCAGCGCACCAGCGCCTCCGCGCCTATTATCCTGCCCGAGCTTATGGAGTGCTTGGGTTGGAGGAACATTACAAATTCTTTGTTCAGCAGCGCGTTGTGCATATCGTCCTCTATGGACTTCTTCTGCTGCAGCTTGGACTTCATGGAGGACTCGAAGAAATTTATGTTCTCCAGCGCGTTGCCCTTGATAAGCTGACGCGCCAATGAGGCGTTGTCGCCGTGACGGCGTGTATGCGCGGATCTGTCCTCCACGATACAAACGCCGAATACGAGCCGATATTCCATACCCTTATAGCCGCACAGCATACTCTCGATCTTGTGGATGAATTCCAGCAGCCACTCACGGTCGGGGAACACCGTCACAACCATATAAACGTCGGCGGTAAGGCGGCAGAACGGCTGCTCATCGGTACAGATAAGCGCCAGCGAGTCATTGAAGAACTGCAACAGGTCGTCGCCGGTATCAACTCCGTAATTCTCGTTTATGATCTTGAACTGCTCCACATCGAACTGAATAAACGCGATCTGATCGTTCGGGTGGTTCTTTATCACATCGGCGCAGCGCTTGCCGTAGAGCTTGGGGTTCTTATCCGAGGAAAAGGTCTTCAATACCTCGCGGTCAAAGGTCTCCTTGGGCGTGAACGGACGAATATTATAATGGATGTCCGTGATCTTCTTATTTTCATCACGCAGGAACAATGCGTACAAATGGTACATCTTGAACTCATCGTCCCCGGGGAGCTTCAGCATCACGTCCGCGGACTCGGAATTATCCTCGATGCCGTTTATTATGCCCTCTTCGATCTTAGCGCAGAACACGTCAAACAGAGCCTGAGACTTTTCCTCCACAGCCCCGGACTCGCGCAGCGCATATAATGACTCAATACCGTCCGGCAAACCGGAGCCCAACGTGATCAGCTTACTATCGGCGACATTCTCATACAAATGAATACAATCGCCGTCCTTTTCGATCATCTCAATCAGCCGATCAGCATATTTTCCTGTAAAATCGGTTTTCATGATCAATCCCTCCACTTGGATAGTATTCATATTTTTATAATTATAACATATTTTTTTAAATAT
>CAYPWI010000105.1:0-7033 GCA_964414395.1 uncultured Ruminococcus sp. | reverse complement strand
CGGGGGAATCACCTTGGTCGGGGCTTGATAAACAGCGCCGTTTAAGAGCGCAGCGCATAACGCGCATATAAAGACAGAAAAATAAAAGAGCAGGACAGTGATAAGCAGAACAACTAAGGGGCAGCTAATTGGAGGCGATTTTTTGAAACACGAAATGACCGGTATTCTGATGGACCGATCTTCTTTAAGAAACACCGTATTGAAATTCGCGGCGTTCGCGCTGATAATCATTATGGCGGTGGTTCTGACCGGTTCTCTTTACTTCAGAAGCAATGTTTATATCACGGACAACGGCATCACCAAAGAGGCAAGAACCAACGAAACGGACGTTCTCGGCATCCTCAAGGAGCAGGGTTATGAGATAGGCGCTTTTGACAGCGTGGAATATACCTCGGACGACAAGTACGGCTATATCAACATTCTCCGCGCGTTTGACGTTTATGTAAACGTCGACGGCGAGACGATCACGGTTCCCGTTATCGGCGGAACAGTCGAGGAAACGATCGCCAAGGCGGGCGTTACGCTCGGCGAGTTCGACAGAGTTGACCGCAAGTTTTCCGATAATGTCTATGACGGCATGGAGATCGGCATCACAAGAGTAAGCTACACCGAGCGCACCGAGAATGAGGTCATTCCTTTTGAAACGGAATATGTCGACAACACCAACCTCGTTATCGGCTATGAGAAGACCCTTCAGAACGGCAGCGACGGCGAGTGCGAGCGCGTTTACAAGGATATGTATATAGACGGCGTTCTCAGCGAGACCGAGCTTCTTTCGGAGAACGTGCTTACAGAAGCCGTCAGCGAGAAGATCGAACGCGGCACCGCCTGCGCGACGCCTTACGCGAAGATGTCCGACCCGTCCGCTTTGAAGCTGGTGGACGGCGTTCCCGAAAACTACACCAGAATAGTTTCGGGCAAAGCTACGGCGTATTCTTCCCCGAAGAAGAACCCGCTGACCGCAAGCGGCAGACCCGCTCTCGTGGGCACTGTAGCGGTAAACCCGAACATCATTCCCTACGGCAGCGAGCTTTATATCGTATCTCAGGACAGAAAGCACGTCTACGGCTACGCGATCGCGGCTGACACGGGTCTCGGCATGATGCAGGGCACCGTCGCGGTGGATCTCTTCTGCGCAAGCTACAGAGATTCCTGCATATGGGGAGCGCATAATGTAGACATTTTCGTAATCAGCGAGGGCAAGGGCTGATTTCAATTGACAATTCTTGGCGTGATCAACGCTTTGAAAATTCTTTCGTCATTGGGTGACAAGCCTGTAACGAATTGATATATTGACGGGGCTGTAAAAAAACAGCCCTCTTTTTTGTCCGTTCGGTCAAAAAGAACCTATGGTCGTCGCAGCAAACCCTTATCAACCTACGGACGACTTTATGCCACCTATAATTCGGATAAAGCAGTCGGTGATACATTGGTCGTAGTTGTGAAGGATAACAAAATCGCTTGCATTATCGAAAAATGCGGGAGGGAGGGGGTGAGGGAGATGGGAAAGGGTGTCCCCCCAAACTGCGCGGCATCACCCTGCCAAGGGTTAATATCAAACTGACGCCTAGTCCACACCAAGCGAACAAAAAGAATGTTGTTTTTTTACAGCCCCGTTCTGTTTTCTGAGGGAATAGCGTTTGCTTGCGGTCTCGGAGCGGGTTCTATTGCATTTGCACAAAAAAAATCTCATATTTGAGCATAAATTTGTAATCGGCGTTCTTGACGAATACAAAAATAAGCGATATAATATAAAGTGACGGATAGTATTTTCTTGAAGCATAAAAAAATCCGTCTTCTATGAAAGGAATCACAATATGATCTGTACTAAATGCAGCGGTCAAATACCGGACGGCGCTAAGTTCTGTCCGAACTGCGGAGCGAGCTTTATGCAGGCGCACGACGTAATGCCGTCGACAGCGTCCGCTCCCGAACCCGAAAAGAAATACTATTGCGAAAAATGCGGTCTCGAGCTTTCGCGCGGCGCTAAGTTCTGCGCGGTATGCGGAGGCGCGGCAAAGGCAAGAGACATCTCGCCCATCGAAAACGGCGGAGAGACCTTCGGCGGCGGCGCTATGTCCGCTGTCTCCATCGATAAACCAATGGAATCGGACGGGCTCGTTTCCGCGATGAACGCGGCTCCCGTAAACACTGCCCCCGCGGCGCCGACAGCACCGGCTTCGCCCGCTTCGTTCGGTGTTCCGACGCCGTCTTACGGAGAACCGACGGTTCCCGTTTCGAGCGGCGTTCCAACTCCTTCAAACAGCGGATTTAACAGCGGATATACCGCACCCGCACCCACGTTCGCGCCGTCCTCCGACGCGGCGGATATGGGCGGCTTCGGCGATCCCAATATGGGCAATATGCCGATGTTCAGCGGAACAAATGTCGCGGTAAAGCCGATCAAGAAGAAGAGCCCCGGAAAGACGATCGCTATTGTCGCGGGTATCGTTGTGGCTGCGCTTCTCGCGGCTGCGGCTATCCTGTTCTTCACCAACCGCGCGTTCGTATTGAGCACCCTTATGGGCAAATCCAAATACGCGGCAATGGTCGAGGGCAACAACATAAAGTCGATGACCGACAAGATCGATATGAACTCCGTGGCAAGCGGCATCAAGTCCTCAAGCAGCGCGGTAATGGCTCTGCGCGGAATGTCCGACGGTTCCTCAATCGATCTTATGGATATGACCGACAGCATCTACGGCAGCGCGGCTTCAAGCCGTATGTCGGGCAGCGGTTCCATGAACTATATGCCCGCTATCGACCTCTCCGCTATGGAGAAGATGTATGCCGATCTGCTCCGCGAGACCTACGGAAAGAATGACGTAAAAGGCTCTCTGGAAATGCAGGTAAACCTCGGCAGCGCGCTCAAGGCTATTATAAGCGACGAAATGAGCGGCGACGATATGGAAGAGTTAAACAAGGTACTCGACTATATCAACGGCACCAAGCTTACATACGACGTTGCCGCAAACGACAGCGCTCTGGGCTGTTCGTTCGGCACCGACGGCAAGATCAAGATCGACACCAAGGTACTGATGAACGGTCAGGATATGTACATCTCTCTGCCGTTCGCGTCCGACAAGGCTATCAAGATAACGCTCGACAAGCCCGCCGAGATCTCGACCGAGTTCAAGGCTCTCGAGTTCGACGCAAAAGAGCTTGAGCGCATAGTCGGCGATATCGTGAACATCTATCTTGAGAAGTACGCTTCTCTCGAGATCGAGATGGACAATGGCAAAGTTACCGCCGCGGGCATCACCGTAGAGGGCAAGCTTATCTCCGCCAAGTTCACCGACAAGGATCTGCTCGATGTTGCGAAGAAGATCTGCGAATATATCGCAAATGACGAATATATCTCGGGCAAGATCATAGAGTTCACCAACGAGTGCGGCGGCGAGCTTACAAAAGACAAATATTACAACGGCGTTATGGATATGTACAAGGACATTCCCGCGGACGCGCTCAAGGACTGCACCTTGACCCTCAACACCGCCATCGACCGCAACGGCAATATCCTCGGCAAGTCTCTCGTGATAAACACAGTCTCACAGAAGTTCACCGTTTCCTACGCGGAGACCAAGGACAAGTCGGGCTGCGATATCGATCTGGGCGGCGTGCTGATCTATGCTCTCGATGAAAAGACCGACGACCACAACGGCTCCTGCTCGCTGGGCGTGAACGCTATGGGCACGGCTGTTTCGCTGGTTATGGATTATTCCGACGTGAACACCGTAAAGTTCGGCAACACGGAAGTTATGACGGGCAAGTACGAGCTCAGCATGAAGATGCCGCAGGCGTTTGAGCAGCAGCTCGGCAAGGAAGCCTTCGCGGCTTGCACGGGCTCTAAGATCACCATGGAGATAGCCGTAAACGGCGATACCATGAACGAATCCGTAAGCGTGACCGTTCCGGGATATCTCGACGCTTCCGTAAAGGAGACGGTCACCGCCGTTGACGATAATTCCGCGCTTTCGGTTCCCTCGAACGTTGTTGATATCACCCCGCTCGCAAAGGGCGAATACCTTGACGACGCGGCAGCGAATGATTTCGCGCAGTTTGCCAAGGACATTGCGAATAAATTAAACGAGGTGGGCTTTGCGGAGATAGATCAGGACGATATCGACAGCATAGACCCCACCGTGCTCACCGGCAAGGCACCCAAGGAACGCATCGACTGGCTCATTGAATATCTCGGCGAGATCAAGGAGAATATCAGCGAGGGCAAAGCAAACGCCGATGAAGAAAAGGCAGCCAAGCTTGACGAGCTCGACAAGCAGTGTGACGCTCTGTTGAACAAGGTCAAGGGCAAGGATCTCTCCTACGACGAGTACTACGAGATCTTTGACGAGGTCTCCGATCTCAACAGCGACGTGAAAGATGTGGTCTCCGGTTGGAATGACGACGATCGGAACGATGACAATTGGAACGACGACTATAAATTCTCCACGAAAGATATTGATGATATGTATGAGTCGTTCGGCGATATTTACGATTTCATAGATGAGGCTATAGCAAGCGCCGATCCTAATGGTGTCACCGTCCTCAACAATATCAGAACACAGTATCAGGATCTTGAAAACAGATCGCGCGCCGCGGGCTATCAGATGAGCGAAAGTCAGTTCAACGGTTTCCTCGAAGAATACACACAGCTTATGATAGCGCTTATTCCTTACGTTCAGTATTGATAAGTTCCGGCAATGAATAACAGATCGGCTCCCTGGACTTGGGGAGCCGATTTTAGCACAAGAAAATACAAAATACACCGAATTGTGAGGGGATAATATGCAAGACAATAACGACTTTGAAATAAGATGCTGTCTGCTTGACGACTACAAGCGTTTCAGGCGCTTGCGCAAGTTTGCCGAAAAGGAAGGCGCTGTTGAAACGCTTAAGGAGATCGACGAGGAAATTCAATACATCAAGCTAAAGCTCCAACCGTTGGAACTCCCCGAAGACTGACAAGTAAATACAAGATCGGCTCCCCGAATTTTCGGAGAGCCGTTTTTTTATGAATGTATGTCAATTGCCGCCAAAGACCTGCCGATAATACATAGGAAGCGCGCTCGGGTCTGCCAAAAGGATATAAACGGTATTCGGGATAAGGTTCAGTGTAAAAGCGTCAGCCGCCAATACCAGCATCACGATCACCGTAACGGTGGAGAAGAATATCCCCCAGCGCCGTCCCGCCGAGATCTCGGTCTGCACCTTGGGCACATGATATCTCTTCACCTTTATGAGCTTGTAAATGAACATTATGATACCGACCGCCATAAGCAGCAGCACGAATATCGTCCACACATAATAGAGCACCACGCCCGCGGTCATTTCCGCCTCAGCCGCGGCTGCGGGATCCGGATCGGAAGGAGCGATAAACTCTTGTACGCTCTTGTCTGTCATGATAAGCGTCAGTGCGCCCGTTATACTGTTGAATATCGCGTGCATTACAGTCGTGGTGACGATGCTCTTTGTCGAGATCGCGATATATCCGAGGAAAATACCCAGCGCCGTCGCGTAGAAGAACTGCTCGAAGTTCGCGTGCATAAGCCCGAACAGCAGCGCCGAGATGAAGATAGCAACGCCGTTGCCATACGGGCGCAGGCTCTCCATGACCATACCGCGCATTAGCAGCTCCTCGAGTATGGGGGCTATCACGGCGAGCTGGAAGAACTTCAGCAGCGCCGTCGGCATATCGGGCGACATTATAGCATCACCCACGATATTCGAGGGTTCACCGCCCATGTTATTGGCGATCAGCGTCATGATCCCCAGAGAGATAAGTCTCACCACCATAGCCAGCCCGTACCCCGCGGGGAGCATAGCCATTGCCCGCCCGAAGTATTTCGGCTTGGAATAGACCCTGTTCGGGGAATTTTTCAGCGGACGGTCAAGCAAAAACACCGCCGAGACTATAGGAATGGCATACAAGAACAGCACCGAGATCCCGAGGCTGATCAGCTCCTGAACGAACGGGCTGAATTCCTCATATCCTATCGCCGGAAACAGAAACGCCATAACGACGCTCGCCGCGGCTCTCGCCACGAACACTATAATCATTATCAGCCCCAGCCGAAAGCAGACCTTTTTGAACCCCGGCACCAATGACGGACGCTCCGCGGGCGGTATATCCGACAACGGCTCCGTGATCGGCTCGGACCGAATTATTTCATCTGACATTATATTCTCCCCTTTCAAAAAACGCCATACATCTATTATATCAGCATTTTCGGGAATTGTCAACCGTTATCTTATAGACGCTAAGCGGTGATATCCGCAGATCTCGGAGACCGTATCCTCGGGGGACTTGCCGTGACAGTCAACTATCATATCGGCGAATTCCTCATAGAGCGCCATACGGCGGCTGAACACGTCCTCCAGCGTATCGCCGGGGCGCATGGCTATCCCTCTCGTCCTGATATTGTTCAGGCGGCGCGAGATCTCCTCTGTCGGGAGCGACAGATAACACACCGTGCCATGCTTTTTCAGCCACGTCATCGCTTTTCTGCTGTAGACCGCGCTGCCGCCCGTAGCGATGACGGCGTTCTCCTTCACTTCCACCGAGCAGATAGCCTTTTCCTCAGCCGCGCAGAACGCGTCCAGACCGTCCGTGTCGATGATCTCCTGCAAGAGCCTGCCCGTCTCCTGCTGAATAATAAGATCGGTGTCGATAAACGAAAAACCCATAGTCTTCGCAAGTAATACACCGATCGTCGATTTGCCCACGGCGGGCATACCTATAAGTACTATATTTTTCATGTTTTTCTCCTCAAGTTTTCTCTTTAGATCGTTGACGAGCCGTCAGTTCGTTTTTTACCCTTGGCAGGGTAATGCCGCGCGGTGCGGTGAGAACACTTTCTCAATAAAAAGTGGACAAAGCTTTTTATCCGCTGAGCGCGGACGAGCCGTCAATTCGTTTCTTACCCTTGGCGGGGTAATGCCGCGCTATCGGGGGGAAACCCTTCGGGGGGGCGGAGGGGGGGGGGGCGGAAAAACCACACAAAATGGGGACCCGCCCCCCCCGACCCCCCGCCCG
>CAYPWI010000104.1:0-7051 GCA_964414395.1 uncultured Ruminococcus sp. | reverse complement strand
CTGCGAAAAATTCGCTTCGCAATCCGAGCATTTCGGGTAATGTGAACACGCCCTAATTCTCAATTAAAAGAAGACAAAACTTTTTTGTCCGCTCCGTGCGAATTAGCATTTTCTCTCTTTGATTTGTTTTCAAGCCGTCAATTTGTTTTTACCCTGCCAAGGGTTAATAACAAACCGACGGCTCGGCAGCCAAAAAAGAGAAAAAAGCCTCATCTGCGCTCAACGGACAAGAGTCCCGTCCGCGCTCGGCAAACAAAAAAGTTTTGTCTTCTTAAAAGATATTTTGCCGCCGAAAACATACAGCACACCGCGCTTGATATAATAAACGAACCGCCATTTGATCAAACGGCGGCTTGTTTAAATATAAACAGAATATCGGCAAACGAAAAGCCATCACCCCAGCAGATGCTTTTTCCCCATTTCGGCTTTAAAAAACTTGGAATAGTTGTTTCGGCATTGAGTAAAATTAGGCTGCGTGCACTTTTTGCCGATCGTTTCCCAGAAGCGGTCAAACACCAAAAAGTTCGGAACGCTGTCGCAGCATGGCTTGTCCTTGTCGGAGTCCTTGCCGGAAAAGTCCGAGAGCGGATGACATCTGTTTTCGGGTATGTTGACTACGGATCTGCATTTGTTGACAAGCATTATGTTGATAAAGTCCATTTCCGCAGCGCTGTCGAATTTAAGGTCATTTTGCCCGATAAAATCGGCGCTTACTGTATTGTCGGAAACCAACGCGTTGTAAACCAGCGTATTGGTGAAAAAAGACGGAAAATACCAAGGCTTTTTCAATTTGGTGTTGTTCTTTACCTCCAAGCATATGTCCGCTATAAGCAGGAGCGTATCTTCAAACAAAATCCCCGCGTCAAAATCGGGAGCGGGAGCGGTTATCGCGCGATCCGTGTCGTTTTCGTCATCATCGATCGAAACGAGCTTCGGTTTTCCGTTCCGCTTTTTGGCGGTCTTTTTTTCATCATCATCATCTTCTTTTCCTTCCTTGTCGTCGAGATCGTACAAAACCTCGTCGTTTGAAGCATCATCAGGATCATCGTTTTCGTCCGTTCGGATATTTTCTTTGAGATCATTGCGGTCTTTTATATCCAAAGGCTCACAGTCCTCGAACGATCTGCCGTCGTCTCTGTAATCTTCTTTATTGCGAGTATTTTTGCTTATTGCGTCGTAACGATTTTCCGACGCGAAGAGGCGGCGGTATTCATTAAGGAAGCTCCTTTCATAAAAGGGCGTGAAATCACCCTTATCAGGATCGAACGATCGGAACGCCTTCATCATCACGTCGTTTAAAGCCATACACACCACAGCTTCATCCGCTTTGCCGAACCTGTGAAGGACGATATTCTTGGAACGCGCGGTCAGCAGCTTGTACAATTCATCAAACTCTCTGCAACATTCCTCGTTGTTTTTCCGCTTTTTTGAGACGATACTCGCAAGCTCATTTATCTGCCTTGCGTTTTCGCTGATCTTCTTTTCGTCCGTTTTGTTCTCACTCACCGTCCTCACCCTCGCTTCCCAAGATCATTTTAATGAATTTAAGCGGCTCCGCGGGTTTTGTAACATTCATCTGCGCCATGATCGTATTCATATAGAACAGGGAACTTACGTTAAATACTTTGCCGATTTTGTTTCCGTTTTCGTCCTTTATGCCGTGCATAAGTTCTCCGTAAATCAGCGCCTTTACCACGGTGTTGCCGCCGAAGAGATACGAATACGTGAGCGCCAGCTGCACCGCTATGGGAGTGGGCTTGTTCCCGTAAGTCAGGTCGGCTGTGATCTCCTCGCCGTCACTTATATTTTCGATCAGATCTTCAAAACAGCCGAGGTGCTTTTTGAGCGACTCCTCATACTCGACTTCGATCTCCTCGACCTCATCGAGGATAAATCCGTTCTTCTTTTGCAGAACGTCAAGCTCTTTCTTGAAGGTCTCGAAATTTCTCTTGACAAATCCGTCGGGATTTTGAGTTACGAGCGCCGTCACGCGGATCTTTTCGTCTTTCTCCGTCAAATTGTTTATCGGGATAAGAATAGGGTGAGTGAACAGGGCGTCGTTTTCGAGAAAATCAACATTCTCGGCGTTCCTGTAGTTCACCGCGTTCAAATTCTCCTGCTGTGCGATCGAGGTAATAAAATGTTTCATGATCAATTTCCTTTCTGTGATATCTCTTCACCGTAATTCAGGGCTTTTTCAAGATTAACCGCGGCGCGGGACAGATCTTTCTTGATGTACTTGGGAGTGAATTTGTCGGGGTATGACGAGAACGGATAGCTTTTCAGACAGAACAGCGACATATAAAACTTATCGTATGTGGGATCGTCGGAAGCGTGGTTTACCTGATTTCTGGCAGCGGTAGCATAACAAATATCGCTTAGTATATTTCTGAAAAGATCCTCGTCAATGTTTATCGTTACGTCCTCGGGAATGAATTCGCCGCCGAAAAACATCGAAGCCATTGCTTGCTTGGTGTTTTCGTTGTCTCTGCCGAAATTGTGATAGCGCCTCATCGCGTCCTGCATTTCTTTGGTTCCCTTTTGAGGAGCATTATCCATTTCCTCAAACGCTTTCAGCAAAATGACACGCAATATCGTTCCGCTGCGCTTGGAAATGTGCTGACCCTTCATTCTTTTGTTTACGTCATCGATGATATTCTTCATATCGACTTTGATGAATTTGTTCGACATAACAATGTCTATAGCGTTCTCGTTATAGATCGTCAGGGCTTGCTGAATAAGCTCGTTGTCAAGACACCATTGGATAAGCTTCAGCTTGGCGTTTGCCGAATCGTCTGTGGGTATATTGAATTTCTCACGGATGAGCGGTTCCATGGTTTTTATCATAAACAAGCCGTTGTTGTTTTTCTCAACGTTTTTCAGTCCGTCAAGCTGCTGATTTATGACTTTTAATTTTTCGGGAAGATCGGTCTTGCAAAGCCGAACAGAATCGCTCAGATCCTCCATCGAACAAAGCAGCGCCTTTACCGTCGGGCTTTCCGCGTCCTTAAAGCAATTCCTCAAGGATGTCGACGAGCCGAATTTAACGAACTCATTTACTGCGTCGAGCATTTCCATATGTGTGAAAAGCAGGTCGGTGTTGACGATCGTTCCGTCGAAGTCGGTATAGTAAGCGTGCATTTTGTATCCGTAAAACCCGAGCAGCTTTGTCAGCAGCTGAACGAATACATAATTGTCGCGCTTGCCGCCCGACATATCGAGATATATCTCCGTTTCGGAACCGCTTTCTCCTGTCGAGGAAAGTATCATCTGCGCGATCTCTTTCAGGACGCGTTCGTAGGAATGTGCCGCCTCGTCTTCTTCCCGCAGCTTGGCTTCTCTGTTATTCGGGAGAGTAAGAAAGTTCTCATCGCAGAATTTCTCAAGACTTTCGTCAAGATATGACATGGTTTCGCCATTCTGAACTTCAAGGCTCTGTACGCGGATATACTCGTCGATGTGACCGAGCTTCTTAAGAAGGAATTTCGCGCAGGCTTCATTTGTCTGATAAGCTGTAACGGTTATCCCGTCAGAGGTATAGCTTCTCAGGTTTTTCTCATCTTGGGCTTTGGAAATGTCAAATTTGCTGATGCCCGCAATAAGTATTTTTTTCATGTCTCCTTCTCCTTTAATAATTCCGAAATTGAACGAACTCGAAGGTGCTTGTGCGAACGGTCACGCCGTTTTCGCCGAAAGATGTCTTGCACACGCGGCTGCCGGACGCGCAGAGCGCGGGGATCCCAAGCTCCCGAAGCCGCTCGACCATCGCGAACGTAAAGCACATCTCGCCCTGAACCAGCACAGCCGACGGAGAAAGCCCGCGGATCTTCGCGGCGTATTCATCGGCAAGCGCGCGGATCTCGTCGGCGTCGGCTTGAGCGGGGATATCGGGGAACGGAACATCGGCGATCTCGCCCCACCGCATAGCGGCTTTCCGCTGAGCATCGCTCCACCGAGCGCTCGGGTGATTGGTAAAATTCACAAGCATTTCACACCTCTTATTATACTACAAGAAAAGACAAAAGTCAACAGCTTTTCCCAAGCGTGAGGCGATATGACATGGAAGCGGGTCACATCGTCTCACGGGGAAAGATCGGGAAACATAGCGCGTCAAGGGATAAAGATCCGTTTCACCTCCTTTGCGCTGAAATGGTGCGGGATCAATAGCGGATAAAGGGGTTGTGCCACTTGCCCGACAAGATGCCGAAGATGTCGATGGGCGGCCGGACGAAACTGTTTTTCATATGATCACTTCCTTTCTTTTCGGAATTTGGAGAACGGTTAAACCGTCACTTGTCGCCCAACGAGCCGAGGATCGCGGACAAGATCCCGGCAACGCCGGTGACGATGGCAGCAACAACAGGTGCCGGCATAATATCACTTCCTTTCTTTTAAGAGTTTGAGGAACGCGGAGCCGTCAGTCGTCGAGGTTGGAATCGACGATAGCGGTGGCGATGTCGGAAGCCGCGGTGATGAGGACAAGAAGGATCTCTTTCATAGGATCACCCCCCCATTTGAAAATGAGAAAGAAATTTGAAGGTTCAATATCACCCCTCTCGATGGTCGAAACGTTGACGGTCAGTCCTCGCAAACGGCGTTGATGATCGCCGAAACAATGGCGGCAGTGCCTGCGATGATGGCGGCGGCGATCGATTTTGTCATAATATCATCTCCTTTCGTTTGGGATGTCAAGCCGAGATCAATCGTCGTTGATCTGACTGCCAAGGATGAGACCGAGAATGAAAGCGCCCATAATAACACCTCCTTTCATGTGGATCACGCGAAGATTCATTAGTGGATAAAAGGCGTCTTATAGCTGCCGAGGAAGATGTCGATAACTACATCGAGTATGTCACGCTTTTTCATAGTATCACGACCTTTCTTAATTTAAATAAGTATGGAAACAGCGGAAGAAGCAAGCTAGACGGCTCAGAACATCATAAGCCATTCAAGCTTCTCGCCCCTCAGATCGTCAGCGGGGATGCGGTAGGAAGCGGTAACCTTATTCATACGATCACATCCTTTCTATAATGAAGCTCGGGCGTCGCGCCCGGAATGATCGGGAAACGCAAGCCGCTCAGCGGCTTAACGGAACATCGCGGTAAGGAATTTTCATTCGATCACCACCTTTCACTTAATAGTACGCTTTGAAAATCTTGTTTTTAAGTGTTTCCGAAAAATTTTTTAAGATCTTTCGGCGGAACTTGTCCTTTCACTTAATAGTACGGGTCGAAAACCTCACTTTTAAGTGACTCCGAAAATTTTTTTAAGATCTTTCGGCGGAACTTGTCCTTTCACTTAATAGTACGGGATAAAAACTTCATTTTTAAGTGACCATTGAAAAAATTTTAATATTTTTTAATAGATAAACACTGTTATTAAAGAACAAAAAACCCAACGCTCGCAAAAAAGCGTTGGGTTTTTGACGTTTGGAACACGAATACGTGTAAGGTGTGCGTTTCCGAAACCGCAACATTTCGTTAACGGTATAACGTTTCAATCGCGCATACGTGTAAGGTGTGCGACAATGGTGAGAATCTGTCTTTCTATATTATGCCTGGTTTCAATCGCGCATGCGTGTAAGGTGTGCGTCGTAGAATATGTTTTTTAGAAGAATGTGGATTGGTTTCAATCGCGCATGCGTGTAAGGTGTGCGTTATATCATATGACGGCAAATTTCCCAATTTATGTAGGTTTCAATCGCGCATGCGTGTAAGGTGTGCGGTAAGTAATGGAAGGAATTCCAAGCATCTCATAATTTCGTTTCAATCGCGCATACGTGTAAGGTGTGCGCTCTAGAAAAAATCTATGATCACTTTTGGGACGCGTTTCAATCGCGCATACGTGTAAGGTGTGCGGAAGAAAGAACTAAGATCGAATGGGCTATCGGCGTTTCAATCGCGCATACGTGTAAGGTGTGCGACAAGTAAGGAGGATTACTATGGAAAATTTTGAAAGCGTTTCAATCGCGCATACGTGTAAGGTGTGCGATTGTCTTCAAGTAATAAACCAAATGCCTTTCAAACGTTTCAATCGCGCATACGTGTAAGGTGTGCGTTAAGCTATGCGAAATCAGCGTTTCGGCTTTTTTCGTTTCAATCGCGCATACGTGTAAGGTGTGCGTGAAAGCGGATATTTTATCTTCGGACCTGAAGCGTTTCAATCGCGCATACGTGTAAGGTGTGCGAAGCCCGACGAATCGATAGAAAATATCGAACGGCGTTTCAATCGCGCATACGTGTAAGGTGTGCGCCGTCTGCGCAACGATTATGAACATAGCTGAAAAGTTTCAATCGCGCATACGTGTAAGGTGTGCGGTAAAGCACCGCGACAAGCGACTTTTCCGGGGAGTTTCAATCGCGCATACGTGTAAGGTGTGCGCAACACGGTGGTGCATAGATTTGTGACGCAGACGAGTTTCAATCGCGCATACGTGTAAGGTGTGCGCGGAGAAAAAGTGACCACTGGAATTCAAAAACAGCAGTTTCAATCGCGCATACGTGTAAGGTGTGCGCCGTGCGATAGGTTGTTTACTACAGCAGGGGCAAAGTTTCAATCGCGCATACGTGTAAGGTGTGCGGCAGTCAACCGCAATGCTTAACATTATCGACTGCGAAGTTTCAATCGCGCATACGTGTAAGGTGTGCGCTATGACATAAATACCAATTCTATCGGATTCTTAAGAGTTTCAATCGCGCATACGTGTAAGGTGTGCGCCGCCGGTAATGCCAATCGTACAGCAGCCTAGTGTTTCAATCGCGCATACGTGTAAGGTGTGCGTGTAGCGGCTATTACGCAGCTTAAGCCCGAAAGCTGTTTCAATCGCGCATACGTGTAAGGTGTGCGTTTTTAAAAATCGCGGAGGAAAATGACTATGATGTTTCAATCGCGCATACGTGTAAGGTGTGCGCGGTTATGACCAACTTCTATGACTTCTTGCAGACGGATGTTTCAATCGCGCATACGTGTAAGGTGTGCGTGTATTGGTAGACAACAAAGACGATGTGTGCAAGAGTTTCAATCGCGCATACGTGTAAGGTGTGCGGGCAAG
>CAYPWI010000103.1:1241-7054 GCA_964414395.1 uncultured Ruminococcus sp. | reverse complement strand
TCTGATTTTATCCTACAAGTCTTTTTCGTATACCGACGGTATTTTTGCACGAAAAATGCAATTTTAACATCGGCTGTATCGTAGTAATACAGCTGTTTTTGTTTTTGAGAAAGGGCGGATAATTATGAGTACTGCAAAGGTCGCGGTAATTATGGGAAGCGACAGCGATTGGTCTGTCGTAAAGAAGGCGGTAGCGGAGCTAAAGAACTTCGGCGTGGAATATGAGTGCCACATCATGTCGGCGCACAGAACGCCGCGTCTGGTCTGCGATTTCGCGGAGAAGGCAAAGGGGAACGGCTTCGGCGTTATCATCTGCGCGGCGGGCATGGCGGCGCATCTCGCGGGAGTCGTGGCGGGGCATACGACGCTTCCCGTCATCGGTCTGCCGTTAAGCTCCGGCAAGTTTGACGGTCTCGACGCGCTTTTGTCAACAGTTCAGATGCCGTCGGGGATCCCCGTGGCGACCGTCGCGGTAGACGGCGCGAAAAACGCGGCTATCCTCGCGGTGCAGATCCTCGCGCTCTCAAACGAGGCGCTTTCCGCGCAGCTGTCGGTATTCAAGCGTCAGATGATCGAGCAGATAGGCGAGAAGGACCGCAAGCTCCAGGAGGAGCTTCAGGGGCTGTAAGGATCATGACTGTCAGGGAGTACAAGGACGGCGATATCCCCGCTATGATATCGGTCTGGAACGAGGTCGTCGGCGAGGGGAACGCGTTCCCGCAGGAGGAGCCCTTGGACGAGCTTTCCGGCGCGGAGTTCTTCGCACGGCAGAGCAGGTGCGGAGTAGCGGAGGAGAACGGCGAAGTTCTCGGAATATACATTCTCCACCCGAACAATGTCGGCAGGTGCGGACATATCTGCAACGCAAGCTACGCGGTCTTCTCACAGCACCGCGGGCGGCATATCGGCGAGGCGCTGGTGCGCGACTGTATGAAGTCGGCAAAGGAGCTCGGGTTTCGGGTGCTGCAGTTCAACGCGGTGGTTGCGGAGAACGTCAGGGCGCGGCGCTTATATGAGCGGCTGGGCTTTACGCGGCTCGGGACGATAACCGGCGGGTTCAGAATGGACAATGGGGAATACGCGGACATATGTCCGTATTTTATAGTTCTGTAAGATCGTTATCCGCGCGATAGGGCGTGTATAAGCAAAATACTCAAGCCTGCATTGATAGGCAAAATAAATATTATATTTCAGGAGGAGAACAAAATGGCAAACGTAACAAAGGGCGAGCAGCTTTACGAGGGAAAGGCAAAGAAGGTCTTCGCGACATCCGATCCCGATCTGGTGATCGTGGATTATAAGGACGACGCTACCGCGTTCAACGGCGAGAAGAAGGGCACCATAGTCGGCAAGGGCGTTATCAACAACAAGATGACGAACTATATGTTCAAACTGCTTGAGAAGGAAGGCGTTCCCACGCATTTCGTTGAGGAGCTTTCCGACCGTGAGACGCTCGTGAAGAAAGTGGAGATAGTACCGCTCGAGGTCATCGTCCGCAATGTGGCGGCGGGCAGCTTCTCAAAGAAGCTCGGTATAGAAGAGGGCAGAAAGCTCTCCACACCAACGCTGGAGTTCAGTTACAAGAGCGATGAGCTGGGCGACCCGTTCATAAACTATTATTACGCGCTGGCGCTGGATCTGGCGACTAAGGAAGAGCTTGATACCATCACGAAGTACGTGTTTAAGGTAAACGAGTTTATGCTGAAATTCTTCAAGGAGATCAATGTCGATCTTATCGATTTCAAGGTAGAGTTCGGACGCTTCCACGGCAAGATCCTGCTTGCCGACGAGATCTCTCCCGATACCTGCCGCTTCTGGGATTCCACAACTCACGAGAAGCTCGACAAGGATCGCTTCCGCAGAGATATGGGCGGCGTAGAGGACGCATATCAGGAAATGATGCGCAGGATCTTCGGCTGATATTTCGGCTGTTTTTTCAGCTGATATATAAAGATAAAAGACAAAAGAAAAGGAGATATTATTATGGGTGGTTTTTTTGGAGCAGCCAGCCGTAACGACTGTGTTGCAGACGTGTTCTTTGGTACCGACTATCATTCACATCTGGGAACAAGACGCGGAGGAATGACGATCTATTCTCCGGAAAAGGGATTTCAAAGAGAGATCCACAGCATTGAGAATTCCCCGTTCAGAACAAAGTTCGAGCAGGATATAGAATCAATGAAGGGCAATATAGGCGTTGGCTGCATAAGCGACACCGATCCCCAGCCCATACTTCTCCGCTCCAAGCTCGGCAACTACGCGGTATGCAATGTCGGGATAATCAACAATGAGGACGAGCTTTGCAATGAGTTTCTTGAGAAGAATTGCGCCAGCTTTGAAACGATGACGAGCGGGCGGCTGAACTCCTCGGCGTTGATCGGCGGTATGATCGCCCAGAAGAGCAGCATCGAAGAGGGCATACGCTACGCGCAGGAGCGTGTGGATGGTACTCTCTCGCTTATCGTGCTGACGGAAGACAGCCTTATCGCCGCTCGTGATAAATACGGCAGACTTCCCATCATCATCGGAAAGAGAGATGACGGATATTGTGCCGCTTCGGAGAGCTTTTCGTTCCAAAAGCTGGGATACCAAACCTATCGCGAGCTTCTTCCCGGAGAGATCGTGAAGATCACCTCGGATAAGGTCGAGGTCCTCAGTGAAGGCGATCCTGGCAACCTTAAGATCTGCACGTTCCTGTGGACGTATTACGGTTATCCGAACTCTGTCTACGAGGGCGTGAGCGTTGAAACGATGCGTACACGCAACGGCGAGATAATGGCTGAGTACGATATGAAGAACGGCAATCTGCCCGATGTTGACTATATCTGCGGAGTGCCCGATTCGGGCGTTCCTCACGCTATCGGTTACGCTAACCGCAGCGGGATCCCGTTCGCCCGTCCGTTTATCAAGTACACACCCACCTGGCCGCGCAGCTTTATGCCGCAAAATCAGCAGATGAGGAACAAGGTGGCAAAGATGAAGCTTATTCCCGTTCACGAGCTGATCGAGGGGAAGAAGCTCCTGTTCGTTGACGACAGTATCGTCCGTGGGACGCAGCTTCGTGAAACGGTCGAGTTCCTGTATGAGAACGGAGCGAAAGAGGTGCATATGCGTTCGGCTTGTCCGCCTATTATGTATGGCTGCAAGTACCTGAATTTTTCGCGCAGCACTTCGGAGCTTGACCTTATCGCCCGCAGGATCATTGACGAGCTTGAGGGCGCGGACGGAGTGAAGTACATAAGCGAGTACAGCGACGGCACGACGGAGCGCGGAAAGAAGCTCAGAGCCGAGATCTGCCGCAGACTGAAGCTTACTTCGCTTGAATTCCAATCGCTTGAGGGCACTGTCAAAGCTGTCGGCATACCCGGATGCGGACTGTGCAGCTACTGCTGGACGGGAAAAGAATAAGCCGATCCGGAAAGCAGGGTTTGAACAATAATTCCCGCAAACAGAATTTTTTAAGGAGTAAGAAATGAAGAGTTACAGTGAAAGCTATAAAGCGGCAGGCGTTGACGTTACGGCGGGCTATGAGTCCGTGCGTCTGATGAAGAACGACGTTGAGCGCACCAAGATCCCCGGCTGCATTTCGGGGATAGGCGGGTTCGGCGGACTGTTTCAGCCCGATCTCACGGGTTACAAGGAGCCGATCTTAGTCAGCGGCACCGACGGCGTTGGCACCAAGCTCAAGATCGCCATGATGCTCGATAAGAACGACACCATCGGCATCGACGCGGTGGCTATGTGCGTAAACGATATTATCTGCTGCGGAGCAAAGCCGCTGTATTTTCTGGACTATATCGCTATCGGCAAGAACATTCCCGAAAAGGTGGCGGCGATAGTCAAGGGCGTGGCTGACGGCTGCGTTATGGCAGGCTGCGCGCTGGTGGGCGGCGAGACAGCGGAGCACCCCGGCATGATGGCCGAGGACGAATACGATATCGCGGGCTATTCCACTGGCATTGTGGACAAGTCGAAGATCATCGACAATTCCAAGATCAAGGCGGGAGACGCGGTTATCGGCATAGCGTCGAGCGGCGTTCACTCCAACGGGTTCTCGCTTGTCAGAAAGGTGTTCAACATCAACGACCAGAAGCTCAAGAGTTTCGTTCCCGAGCTTGGAAAATCGCTCGGCGAGGCGCTCCTCACTCCTACGAGAATTTATGTGAAGCCCGTGCTTGACCTTATCTCCAAGATCAATGTCAAGGGTATCTCTCACATCACCGGCGGCGGGTTCTACGAGAATATCCCGAGGATGCTGCCAGACGGCATAAGCGCTAAGATCAGGAAGGACAGCTGGAAGGTCCTCCCGATATTCGACCTTATCCAAAAAGAGGGAAATATCAGCGAGCACGATATGTACAACACCTTCAATATGGGCATAGGAATGGCGATCACCGTCGATAAGGCGGACGCGGATAAGGCGGTCGAGATCCTCAAGGCGAACGGCGAGGAAGCGTCTGTTATAGGCGAGACCGTAACGAGCGACGAGGGCGTTATTTTCGAGTAAAAAAGGCAGAAAGCAGGAGGCGTTATGGGCTTTTTCGCGAAATTGTTCGGCATAAAAAAGGCAAACAATAGTTCTAAGGGATTTACGATAGATATCCGCGAGAACGGCTTTGTGATAAACGGTCATCAGCTTGACGTGCCTATCCATATAGACGCGCTGTCCGAGCTGTTTGGAAAGCCGCGCAAAACGACGTTCAGGACGAGCGATAAGGACAAGGAGATCTATGAGAAAATGCACCCGGGCGAGACGCTCGTTCAGCGTGTAAATTATACCTGGGACGATCTGGGGCTGATGTGCTACACCAACAACAGGACTGTTGTCAACTGCTTCAGCATTTGTATTAACAATTCCAATTATATAATCGCTTCAAACCCGAAATGCTTGTTCGGCGGAACTGTGCTGATAAACGGCAAGCCTTGGCTCCCGACTGTTCTTGCGGGAAAAGATGAGGATGTTATGCGCGAGGTCACGCTCGGCGGTTATCTTATAACCGCGGAGTACACCGATTTCGATCAGGACGACTCCACGCGTGACGAAAAGAGTTTTACGGGTCTGGAGATCCAGCTCAGGGAGCGTTGATTTTTTGCGGCTTTCCGTCGTTATAACAGCGGAAAGCCGTTCTGTGTAGAAGTAAGAAATAAGAGGTAAGAGGTAAGATTTGCTCCCGTCGGTGGAGAAAAAGCGTAAAGAACGGAGGACTTATGAAAAATATCGTTGTATTGGTATCGGGCGGCGGAACTAACTTGCAGGCGCTTATCGACGCGGAAAAAAACGGCGAGATAAAGGGCGGGAAGATCACCTGCGTTATCTCCTCGAAGGCGGACGCGTTCGCGCTGGAGCGTGCGGCGAGGAACAATATCCCGACAGTTGTGATCCCGAGAAAGGATTATTATACATCCAAGATGTACAGCGAGGCGCTGCTTGAGGAATTGAAAAAGCAGAACGCCGATCTTATCGTGCTGGCGGGATTTATGACGATACTCGACGAATGTCTCACAAAGGAATATCCGTATAAGATCATCAACGTTCACCCGGCGCTTATCCCGAGCTTCTGCGGCGAGGGATTTTACGGGCTGCGCGTTCATCAGGCGGCGCTCGATTACGGCGTTAAGGTCTCCGGGGCTACCATTCATTTTGTAAATGAAAAGGCGGACGCGGGGGCGATAATCCTTCAGGGGGCGGTCGACGTTGCCAACGACGACACGCCCGAATCCCTGCAAAAGAAGATCATGGAAAAAGTTGAGTGGAAGCTGCAGCCAAAAGCCGTTTAGCTGTTATGCGAGGACAGGATAACGATCAAGGAAGG
>CAYPWI010000103.1:0-1231 GCA_964414395.1 uncultured Ruminococcus sp. | reverse complement strand
GACGGCAGAGCATATGTCGATCTGTGAGAATTGCTCCGATATAAAGCTTATCAAGCTGTTCCGTTCGCCGTATGAATATCTGCGGTGTATAGAATATATTAAATCGCTTATAGCCGACGGCGGGTTTGAGTTCGTCGAGGGGAATTGTTCTCTCGATGAGGTCAAGGACAAAGACGGCTGCTGGGCGGACGATATTATTTATCACGTGATAAGATGCAAGACGTGCGGACAGGTGTTTTCCTGCTGCTGCAATACCTACCGCGGCGGCGGGGGATTTATGAAAGGACGATAATTATGATCACGAATATCCATAATGACGACGATATTATCGAGGGCAATGTACGCTGGGAACTGTTCGACACGGAGCTTGAAGTACAGATCTGGGAGGGCGCGGATATCGAGTATGCGGAGAAATGCGCCGAGGCGCTGAATTCGCTTTCCGAGAAGACGATAAATGAGATCTGGAAGGCGGCAAAGCGTTATTGTTTGCATATTAAATCACTCTGCGACGATGACGACGAGTGGGACGAATGGAACGAGATGAGCTTTAAGCCTACGAGGAGAACCCCCGCAGAGAATTTTAAAACGGAGATATCTCCGAACGTGCTTATCGTCGATAAACCCAAGGATGACCGCATAGGCTTCCATATTGGGGGCGGCTGTACATGGGAGTGCGAACACGGTCTGGAGATGACCTTCCTTGACGGAAAGCTCGTGTATCTCGGGGCGTTTGAGAGCCGCGGGGCGTGGAGCGAGTTCGACCCCGAAGACGAGTGGAACTTTGTGAACGGTGGAGAATGAAGAAACTTACTATTATCGGCGGCGTGAACGGCGTTGGGAAGAGCAGCATTTACGGCGTGCTGAATGGAATGAGCAAAAATGGCACGGACGATCTTGGCGTTGTTATAGATACCGATAAGATCACGGGACGATTCGGCGGCGATAAGCTAAAGGGCGGCAAAGAGGCGGTGCGCCTCATAAATGAGTGTCTGGAAAATGGCGAAAGCTTTGCGTGGGAGACTACGCTTTCAGGACAAAAAGTGCTTAAAACGATACTTGCCGCCCGTGAAAAGGGATATAAAATCACTTTACATTACATCACTGTAAGTTCAGCGGATGAATGTCTTTCGCGGATCCAAAACCGTGTGCGCAAGGGCGGGCACGATATTCCAAAGGAAGATGTTAAAAGGCGCTTTGACAAGCGATTTGACGATCTTTTAAAAATACTGCC
>CAYPWI010000102.1:0-7056 GCA_964414395.1 uncultured Ruminococcus sp. | reverse complement strand
TCTCCATAGCTTGCGCTATCGAGATGATGCACACGATCTCGCTTATCCACGACGATCTCCCTTGTATGGATAACGACGATATGCGCCGAGGAAAGCCCTCGTGCCATAAGGCTTACGGGGAAGCGACCGCCGTTCTGGCGGGTGACGCGCTGGCTATAATGCCGTTTCAGATAATCGCCGAGGCGGGGATAAAGAAAGCTATCTCCATGGACGCGGCACTCAAGATCATAAAGCTCCTGGCGGAGCTTGCGGGATTTTCGGGAATGATAGGCGGGCAGACCGTCGATCTTGAAAACGAGCACAAGCAGCCGCCCGAAGGAATAATCCTCGAGATGTACAGAATGAAAACGGGCGCGCTGCTGGAGTTCTGCTGCAAGGCGGGCTGCATAGCGGCGGGCGCGCGATTGGAAAAACAGCTCTACGCCGGCAGCTATGGGCAGCGGCTGGGTCTGGCGTTTCAGATCGTGGATGATATCCTCGACGTCACGGCGGACGAAAAAACGCTCGGAAAGCCCGTGGGCAGCGACGCGGCGGACGGAAAGTACACGTATGTATCCGCTGTGGGGATCGAAAAAGCGCGGGAGCACGCGAAGATCCTCACAAGGCAGGCGGAAGAATTCTTAGCCGATTTCCCTGACAGCGATTTCCTTTCGGGATTGACAAAAATGCTGCTGTATCGTCAGTATTGACGGAGGTATATTCTGAATGTACAACATTTTAATGCTGAACCCTCTGATCTCGGTGGGCGTTATTTCGTGGCTTACGGCTCAGATAATCAAGACTGTTCTTCATGCTATAAAATACAAGTCGTTTGATCCCGAGCGCATTACGGGCGCGGGCGGTATGCCGTCGTCGCACTCGTCGCTGGTCATATCGGTGGTCATATACGCGCTGCGCTTTAAGGGCGTGGGAAGCTCGGAGTTCGCGTTCGCGATACTTATCGCGGGAATAGTCATCTACGACGCCATGAGCGTGCGGTATAACGCGGGTCTTCACGCAAAGGAGCTGAACAAGCTCCGAAAGATAATCGACGAGCTTGACGATGAGATATCGCAGCTTAGCGGCACGGAAGACGATCCCGACATCGACGACCTTGTAAATCCGAAGGATCTTAAGGAGTTCCTCGGGCAGACGCCGATAGAGGTGCTGGCGGGGTCTATGCTGGGAATACTTATCGCGATGGTGTTTCCGCTGCCTGCCGTCTGAATTTTTTCGGAGGGTATATGTTTCTTGAACGTAATATTGATCACGGTAAGATCACCGAGATGACGGCTCCGCAGCTCAAAGCGTTATGCAAGGAGCTGCGGAGCCGCATTTTGCGTACAGTTATGAAAAACGGCGGGCATCTGTCCTCAAATCTGGGGACGGTGGAGCTCTCCGTGGCTCTGCATTATGTGTACGACGTAAAAAACGGGGATAAGATCATCTGGGACGTGGGGCATCAGGCGTATGCCCACAAGCTGCTTACGGGCAGAGCGTCTCGGTTCGATACGCTGCGCCAAAAGGGCGGCATTTCGGGATTTCCCAAGCCCTCCGAGTCCGACGCGGACGCGTTCATCTCGGGACACAGCAGCACCTCGGTCTCGGCGGCATACGGCATCTCAACGGCGATGAGAATGAACGGCGAGAGCGGCTGCGTGGCGGCGGTGATAGGCGACGGCGCGTTTACGGGCGGTATGGCATACGAGGCGCTGAACAACGCGGGAAAGACAGCCTCCAACCTCACGCTGATCTTGAACGACAACGCCATGTCCATCGGCAAGAGCACGGGGGCGCTTGCGCGTTATCTCGCGCATATCCGTTCCACGAAGAAATACTACTGCGCGAAAGAGCGCGTAAAGTCCGCTCTGTCGTCGGTGCCGCTGGTCGGAAAGCCGCTTGAACACGCCATAGGCGCGGTAAAGGTGATGATAAAGGAAGCGCTTTACGATTCCAGCAACCTGTTCGAGAACATGGGCTTCACCTATATAGGACCCGTCTACGGGCATAACATCGAGGATCTTATCGAGGCGCTTTCCGTGGCGAAGCTGATGCAGCGCCCGTGCGTGGTGCACGTATTCACGAAGAAGGGCAAGGGCTACGCTCCCGCCGAGGCAAATTCGGGAGAATATCACGCGGTCTCAGCAGGCGGCGTGGTGGAGGAGTTCCAGTATGACGACCGCCCGAGCGGCGAGCCGTCGACATTCTCGGAGGCGTTCGGGCGCGAGTTGGAGCGTTTGGGAAGATCGGACGGCAAGATCTGCGCCATAACGGCGGCGATGAAGTATGCCGTGGGGCTTAATTACTTCAAGAACAGCTGCGCGGGGCGCTTTTTCGATACGGGAATAGCCGAGCAGCATTCGGTGACGTTCGCGGCGGGACTGGCGGTCGGCGGTATGCTTCCTGTGTTCGCTGTTTATTCGACGTTTTTGCAGCGCGGCTTCGACCAGATAATACACGACTGCGCTATTGAGAAGACGCACATCGTTTTGTGCATAGACCGCGCGGGCTTCGTCGGCGCTGACGGGGAAACGCATCAGGGAATATTCGATGTTCCGATGCTGAGAGCTGTGCCGAATACCACTGTATACGCTCCTGCGACCTTTGAGGAGCTGCGTCTCTGTCTCGGAAAGGCGCTCTACCGAACAGAGGGCATTGCCTGCGTGAGGTACCCGAAGGGCGGGGAGATGCTCCCGAAAAGCGGTCTTGATGTAATGACCGCGGCGGAGGACTTCCAATATTCGGGGAAACGTTCCGACGTTCTGGGAATTACTTACGGGCGCGTTTCAGCGAATTTGATCGACGCTGCGGCGAAAAGCGGCGCTGACGTTCTGCGCTTGGTGACGATAGAGCCGCTGCCCGAGCGATTATTTGAGATAGTGATGAATTATAAGCGCGTGGTGTTCTTCGAGGAAGGGTCGCTTAACGGCGGAGTTGCCGAGGGGCTTTTCTCAGAGCTTTGCCGCCGCGGATTTAAGGGCAGCGCGGACTGTGTGGGCGTTCGCGGAGAATTCGTCGCCGCGGCGACCATGGAACAACAGCTCGAGATGTACGGGCTGGACGTTAATTCCATGACAAAAGCGTTATCGGATAATATATGAGATTAGATGTTTATCTTGCCGAACACGGCTTAGCGGAGAGCCGCACCGCCGCCAAGAGCCTTATCAACATCGGCGGCGTTACCGTAAACGGAAAGCTCGCCAAGCCCTCGCTTGAGGTGACGGACGCGGACAGGATCGAGCTAAACGAGCTTATGCTGCCGAAGTATGTGGGGCGCGGAGCGTTAAAGCTCGAAGGCGCGCTGGAGCGCTGGGATATCGGTCTGGACGGTATGACCTGTATCGATATAGGCGCGTCGACGGGCGGATTTACCGACTGTATGTTACAGCACGGCGCGGTGAGGGTTTACGCGGTGGACGTGGGGAGCGGTCAGCTGCACGAGCGGCTGAGAAACGACGATCGCGTCATCTCGTTTGAGAATACCGATATCCGCGGCTTTGAGCTGCCGCCGGAAATTCCCGCAGCCGACTTTATAGGCACGGATGTGTCTTTTATCTCGTTAAGGCTCGTTCTCCCGCATATCTACAGGCTCCTCGGAGAGGGGAAAACCGCCGTGGCGCTTATCAAGCCGCAGTTCGAGGCGGGGCGCGCCAATCTTTCAAAGAAGGGCATAGTCAGAAGCGAGAGCGCGCGGAAGAAAGCCGTCGAGGAAATAAGCGCGTTCGCCAAGAAATGTGGCTTTTCCGTCCTCGGAACGGAGCAGTCGCCTATTACGGGCGGCGACGGCAATGTCGAATATTTGTTGTATATCGTAAAAGAGCGAAAGGAGCTGCTATGAGAGTACTTATAGGCTGCAATGTTGAGAAGAAGGGCACGCTGGAGCTTACCGCCGAGATATCGGCTTTGCTCAGGGAAAACGGCTTTACTCCCTGCATCTGGGGCAGCAACTCCGTTTATCACAGCGAGATAGGCGCGGAGATCGTGGAAACTCCCGGCATCTGCCACTTTATACTTACGGTCGGCGGTGACGGCACCATCTTGAAATGGGGAAAGGTCGCCGCGCAGTATGATATCCCGCTGCTGGGCGTGAATATGGGACGGCTGGGCTTTATGGCGTCGCTGGAGCCGCACGAGATCGAGCGCATACCCGAGCTGCTGTGGGGGGATTTCACCACCAGCACGCGCATGATGCTCGACTGCAAGGTCTACCGTGACGGTAAGCGGGTCTTCGACGAGCGTGTTCTTAATGACGTGATAGTGTCGAGATCCAGCATATCGAAGCTTCCCGAGTATTCGGTGTGGTGCGGCGGCTCGGAGGTATCGAGAGTGCGCGCGGACGGCATAGTATTGAGCACTCCGACGGGCTCTACGGCGTATTCGCTGTCGGCGGGCGGACCTATCCTAGCTCCGGACCTCGAGTGCATAGAATTCACGGCGCTCTGCCCGCATACGCTGTTCAACCGCCCGATGATATTCTCGGACAAACAGCAGATAAGCGTCAGAGTTCATCATTACGACAACAGCAAGGCAACGTTCAGCGTGGATGGCGGCAAGGGCATCTCCATTCTTGAGGGCGATGTGCTGAGGGTCTCCCGCGCGCAGTGCAGCCTTAAGCTTATCGAAGCGGGCGACGGCTTCTACGGGTCGGTCAGCAGTAAGCTAATGGCTCCGATGAAGTAAGGTTCGGGTGACTTTATGGATAAGAAAAAGCGGCGCGAGGCTATTTTGAAGATCATTTCCGAAAACGAGATCGAGACGCAGGCTCAGCTTATAGAACTGCTTGAAGATATCGGCATCTCGGCGGGTCAGGCGACGATATCACGGGATATCCGCGAGCTGAAATTATCGAAGAAGCTTTCGGAGAATGATGTTTACTGCTATTTCTTTGAGGACTCCGACAGCGATATCACCTATAACAGCATATTCGCGCAGTCGGTGATCTCCATAGATCACGCGCAGAATATCATAGTTTTGAGATGTCACCCGGGGCTTGCCAACGCCGCCTGCAAGGTGGTGGACGACAGAGAGTTCGGTTCGGTGGTGGGGACTATCGCGGGCGACGATACCGTTTTCATCCTCACGAAGACCGAAAATCACGCCGTATCGCTTATGTCGGCGCTGGAAAAGCTGATGAGAAAATAATTGGAAAGGAGGTTCCGCGGAATGTTGCGAGAGCTTTCAATTGAAAATCTTGCGGTCATAGAAAAGGCGACTGCCGCGTTCGGCGGAAACTTCAACGTATTTACGGGCGAGACGGGCGCGGGAAAAAGTATCCTCATAGGCGGCATAAATGCCATTCTCGGTCAGCGGACGACTAAGGATATAGTGAGGACGGGAGCTTCAAAGGCGGTCGTGACCGCGCTTTTTGACGAGCTGCCCGAGAATGTCTCGAAAAAGCTTGAGGAAATGGGCTTTGAAGCGTCGGACGAGTTGCTGCTTTCACGCGAGATATTCGCGGACGGCAAGAGCGGCGCGCGCATAAACGGCAGGACAGCCACCGCCGCCATGCTGAAAGAAATAGGCGGTATGCTGGTGGACGTTCACGGTCAGCACGAGAATAGAATTCTGATGTCCAACGACAACCAGCGCGATATTCTTGACAATTACGCGGGGCTCGCGGAGGATCTCGAGCATTACCGAAAGAAGTTTGACGAGTTCGCGGGGGTATCCAGACGGCTGAAAGCGCTTGTCGAGGACGAGAACAACCGAAAGTACAAGGTCGAGCATCTACAGTCCGTTATAGAGGATCTTTCGGCGCTGGGGCTTGAAAAGGGCAGCGGTGACCGTCTCGAAAAGGAGCTGGAACGCGCCCGCAATGACGCGATGATCCGTTCGGCGGTGTGGGGCGCGTATGGGTGTTTATCCTCGGACGGTTCCAACGGTGAGGAAAACGCGGCGGCGGAGCTTCTCCGAAACGCGGAGAGCTCTCTTCGGAAAATAGCCGGTGCAGAACCGAAAGCCGCCGAGCTCGCCGAGAGGATAGCGGCTGTTATCCCCGAGGTCGACGACATAGCCGAGGAGATCTACCGTCTGGTGGGCGACGAGAACGAGGATCGCGAGGCTGAGCTTGAAGACAGGGTCTCGGCGCTTAAACACGCGCAGAGAAAATACAATATGGAGAGCGACGAGCTTGTGGACTATCTTGAGCAGTGCAAAAAGGAGCTTTCGGAGCTGTCGGGCGCTGATGATGAGATAGAAACGCTGACGGCTAAAAAGCACGAATTAGCCGAGGTGGTTAAGGATCTAGCGGGGAAGCTTTCCGATAAGAGAAAAGCGGCTTCCGAGCGGCTTTCGGAGGAGATCCGCGCACAGCTGGAATTCCTCGATATGCCGAATGTCCGCATTATCTTCGCGGTGAACAACGTCAAGATCACCAAGACGGGGAAGGACAGCATCGAGCTGCTGATATCGGCGAACACGGGCGAGGAGCCAAAGCCGCTCAACAAGATAGCCAGCGGCGGCGAGCTGTCGCGTATTATGCTGGCGATAAAGAGCGTCCTTGCGGAGAACGACGATATCCCGACGCTGATCTTCGACGAGGTTGACGCGGGGATAAGCGGCAGAGCGGCGCAGAAGGTCGGCGTAAAGCTCCGCGAAACGTCCAAGAAGCGGCAGGTGTTGTGCATCACGCATTTGGCTCAGATCGCCTCCAAGGCGGACGTTCACCTGCTGATAGAAAAGAGCGTTGAGGGAGAGCGCACATTCACGCGGATTACAGACCTCGACCACGAGGGCAGAAAGCACGAGCTCGCGCGTATCATCGACGGCAGCGGCGAGAGCGAAAGCTCCCTCGCGGCGGCGGAAGAAATGCTCAACAACAAATGACAGTTTTTGGATATGTCCCGTTTTTTCCTGCTGTAGGGGGAAAAGCGGGACTGTTCTTATACTAATTTTCGATTAGAAGTGGACATATTGATGTTCCAATTAAATATTTCCGTTTTTCGTTCGGTTCTCCCCGCCTACGGCGGGGAGAACCGAACAGAAAGCTTTAAAATTTGGTAACATTTAATTGGCGGAGCAATAATATTGATAAAAAATAATGTGCGTATAAAAAGCAAGGCAGTCGGATAAACGCGT
>CAYPWI010000101.1:343-7108 GCA_964414395.1 uncultured Ruminococcus sp. | reverse complement strand
CCCGAGAAAGTCTTCTCGGGGATATCGGTGATACCCGTTCCCAGTCTGACCGTTCTGAGCTCGGTACAGTTTTCAAAAGCGCCCGGCTCGAACTTCGTTATGCTGTCGGGAACGATGACCGAGCGAAGCCCCGAACAGCCCGAGAAGCAGTTCGGCGGGATCTTTTCAAGCTTCGCGGGGATCTCCACCGAGGTTATCCCCGAACAAAGCGAAAACGCGCTGCCCCTGATCTCGGTAACATTCTTTCCTATGTTAAGCTTTTTGATCCCGGAACAGCCGTAGAACGCGCTGTCGCCTATCTTTGTCACGCTGTCGGAGAAATCCAGACGCTGTAGATTTTTGCAGAGCGAAAACGCGTTGTCCGCGATCTCCATAACGGTATCGGGAATGGTATAGCCCTCCGTCTGCTTTCCTGCGGGAAAGCGAATAAGCACGGTTTTGCCCTTGTTGAACAGGATGCCGTCCTCCGAACAAAAATTGTTGTTCTTTTCGCCGACATTTATTTCAGTGAGCAGATCGCAGTTACCGAACGCGCTGTCACCGATACGCGTCATACTGTCGGGAAGATCGGCGCGGACAAGACTGACGCAGCGGTGGAATGCGGAATTTCCTATCCAGTTCACGCCGTCGGGAATGGTGATCTCGGCAAGGTGGATACAGCCGTCAAACGCGCTCACGCCGATCTCCTTTAGACCCTCGGGGAGCGTCACACTTTCAAGGCGGGTGCAGCCGTAAAACATCTCATATCCGATATCGCTGAGTTTCTCGGGGAGCGTTATCTCAACAAGGCTCTCGCAGTAAGAAAAAGCCTCGCTGCCTATCATCGTCACGCTGTCGGGAATAGACACGCCGACGAGATCTTCGCAGCGGTAGAACGCGCCGCTTCCGATGGAAACGATGCCGTCGGCTATGTAGACTGCCTTCAAAGCTGTGCATCTGCTGAAAAAGTTGTTTTCGATCTCGCCCACAGCAGAAGGGATATTGATATATTCAAGCGTCTCCTTGATCTTATCTGACAGCATCACCTTCTTGACGGTATCGGGCAGGATAAGCTCGGTCAGCTCCTTCCCGCATTTCTCGAGATCGACTCTCACGACAGGTTTTCCGTCTATCGTGTCGGGGATCCTGACTGTATCGGAATTATAAAGATAATCCGTGACAGCTATCCCATCGGATACAGCCTTGTAATCGAACTCGTCCTCCGAGGATATCGCTATCTCCGGCAAAACATCCCACATCACCGAATTATCGCTTGGGATAGGGTCGTCCGAGGTGTTCGACGATATTTCCGACGAGACATCGGAGGAGCTGTCCGACGTGCCCGATACGAGCGGCAGCTCCGAGGAGCCGCTGTTTTCGGGATCTTGCCTGTCACACGCCGTAAGAGCCAGCGCCGCGGCAATGACCGGCAAGATCAAATATTTCTTCATTTCTGTTCACCAACCTTAGAATTATTCAATAATGTAGATCAAAAATATCTTAAAACCCGGGGATTATCGCATCAGTTGTCTATACACATTTCCATTTTGTAATAAAATTCAATGTCACTGATAATATCATCGATATTGTTGTTTTCCAACTCTGATATCCATGCTTGTAATTCATTGATAGTAATAACTTCCTCAACCGCGTTTTTATAGCGATCTCGGATCACTTTCATACCGCTCGATCGTTCGTCTATGTAAGCCTCAAGTTCTTTTAACACCTGCTGCTTACTTTTTAGAGTCTTTATAACAAAAGTGATCGGAAAGTGTATAACTTTGTCTATATCAAGCAGATATTTATCATAAGAATTTACCTCAGTAACCTGAAAGAACCGTCCGACAGGTCTCATAACAAAATCAATTCCTCCGTCATTCGCATTGGTCCTGCCGGTCTTAAAAAGCTGAAGTCCTTCCTCTTTAACAGACTCTAAAGTATATCCAAAATAAACTTTGATATTCTTAAAGTGGTTTTTTAAGATCGCATATGTTATTATCTCAAAGACACGAGCCTCTGTATCCTCATTGAGCAATTCGGCTATTTTCTTTTTCTTCCCGCCATAATCGGTAAGGCCCTTCATAGTTTGCAATGTGCTGATCAGAGCATGATCTTTTAAGATCAAAAGCTCAATGTATTTTTTGATAATCTTGATTGCGGCATCACTTATATCTTTATCATCCACATACAGATAATCAATATGAAGCATATATTTGCCGTTATTGGCGATGATCAGATCATTAACAGCTGCCGGGAACTTATTTTTAAACTCACCGTTTACCCGTGAGTTAAGAGCATGATTTTGGAGCTTTTCGCCGCCATACAAGCTTCGACAATAATTTAACAGTTTCATATAGTCATAACCGCCAAAGTCGCGATAGTTGTCGGGCTGACCATAAAAATCATTATAATAAAAGTTTAAGATAGAATATATGGAATAAATACTTGCAAGGCTTCTTCTGGATTTACTGTTGCCATGTACTGCTTTCATCTTCTTATCCAAATATTGCAAAAGCAAATTCCTGTCATAAATCGTTTGGTAATTTTTCGGATAAGATTCCGAGAGTATTTCTTTTACAAATTCTTCTGTGATCTTCATCTTCTAAACCCTCACGTATTTCGACATGGCATTTGTTTTTCTGACCTTGTTTTTCTCTAAAGACTTGCCGTTGTATTCATCAGAAATTCCCGTTCTTCTAAGCCCGATCTCATAAAACTCTTCATTCAGTTCAATACCTATCGCTATCCTGCCCAAACGAACCGCAACAGCTGATGTGGTAAAAGAGCCGGAAAAAGGATCTAACACAACATCCCCGACATTAGATGATGCCCTTATAATTCTATCCAAAAGTGCCTCCGGTTTTTGTGTAGGATGATTTTCATATTCCTTCATCTTAAATCGAACACGGTTAAAATTCCACACATTTCCCGGCACCTTTACAGAATTATACGGCTGCGGCGGATCTTTTCTGTAATCGATAAGTTTTCTTACAGATCCTGTTTTTGCCTCAACCAAAATATCTTGGTAATTGAATGTATACTTTGATCCAGCACATTTATTCACCATCAAAATAGGTTCATACAATGAGCCAAAATTCTTTTTGCACTGAATTCCGGAACTGTCGTAAGTCCAAACGATACGGCATAAAACATTGTATTTTTCGGAAACATAAATATCCAAAAAAGGCATATGCTGAGTAGCTGTCATAAAATACATAGTACCATCATCGGCAAGTATCCGCATACATTCGTCGATCCATGTTTTGCACCACGATATGTATTCAACAACGGTCTCCCATTTGTCAATATTATTGCCAAAGTCTTTTCCAATGTTATATGGGGCATCGGCAAAAATCAAATTGACCGACTTACTTTTGAATTTTTTTAAAATTTCAATAGAGTTTCCAAGAATTGCCATTGAATTATGATCGTGCATCTCAATTAAAGAAGAACTATCTCCTACCACGTCCTCAAATCTAAATTCTTTTCTATCATCAAGATCTAATCTAAGCTGTTTTCCACTCATTGTATTTCCTCCAAATATTCAACGTTAAAGCTGCGAGGTATTTCCGATCATCAACACCACGCACTCCACGTGCTTAGTTCTCGGAAACAGATCGAACGCCCTCACGGTCTTTACCGAATACCCATTTTCTGAGAGGAATTTGCAATCCCGCGCCGCCGTTGCCGCGTTGCAGGAGATCATGACTATCCGCTCGGGGCTCATTTTTACGCACGCCGAAAGCGTATTCTCATCGCAGCCCTTACGCGGCGGGTCTAAGAGTATCACATCGGGGGAAAGTCCTCTCGCAGCCAAGCTCCGAGCCGCCTCGCCCGCGTCCGCGCAGATGAACTCCGCATTGGAAAAACCGCTGTTCTCGGCGTTGCGGCGGGCGTTCTCCACCGCCTCGGGGACGATCTCCGCACCGATGATCTTCTTTGCCCTGTCCGCCATGGAAAGTCCCACTGTCCCCGCGCCGCAGTACAGATCGAGCACAGTCTTCCCGTCGGGTTCGGCAAATTCCGCCGCCTGCCGATATAAATTCTCGGCGGCGGGGGTGTTCACCTGATAAAAAGACTTGGGCGAAAGCTCGACGTTCACGCCACACATGGTATCGTGAATCTCAGCGCTCCCGCGAAGCAGGATCTCGCGTTCTCCAAGAATAACATTGGTCTTATCGGGGTTGATGTTCAGAACAACTCCCTTGATCTCGGGGAATTTCTTCTCAAGCGCCGCCGCGAGCGTCGATAATTCGGGCGTTTTTCGCTTTGCCACCAATACCGCGCAGATCTCGCCGCTGTAGTGTCCTTTCCTCAAAAAGACGTGTCTTAATACGCCCTCATGCCGCTGCTCATCGTATATGGAGATCTTGAGCCGCGCCGCTTCCTTTTTGATAAATTCGATGATCTCGGAGAAGATCTCGGGCTGCAAAAGACATTTTTCTATCGGGATAACGCGGTGACTGCGCTCAGAGAAGAACCCGCAGACGATCTCCCCATCAGAGGTCTTATCAAGCGGCATCTGCAATTTATTGCGATAACCGTCGGTTTGCTCACTGCCGCGTATCTCAAGGAACTCGGGATCAAGACCGCCAATTCTCCCGAAAGCGTCGCGGACAAAACCGTCCTTAGCCGCAAGCTCCGCCTCGTAGGAGATATGCCGAAACACGCAGCCGCCGCATTTTCCGAACGCGGGACAGGTGTTCTCTATTCTGTCGGAAGAGGGTGTTATTATGCGCTCGATCTTTCCATAGGCGTAGCTTTTCAGCGCCTTTACTATACGGCACTCGATAACATCTCCCACAGCGGTAAACGGTACGAAAACCGCCATTCCCTCAAAGCGTCCCACACCGCTGCCCTCGTTGGTGAGCGCGGTGATCTCAAGCTCTATGATCTGATTTTTAGTCATTTTATATCTCGCCCAAATTCTTAGCTTTCAGGTAAGCGTTTATAAAGCCGTCGATATCGCCGTCCATAACAGCGTTGATGTTGGAATTCTCGAATTTCGTTCGCGCATCCTTGGCGAGTGTATACGGCATAAAGACATAAGAGCGGATCTGGCTTCCCCACTCGATCTTGAGCTGCTCGCCCTTGATATCGGAGATCTTGTCAAGATGCTCCTGCTCCTTTATTTGAACGAGCTTCGCCATCAACATTTTCATAGCGAAGTCGCGGTTCTGCACCTGCGAACGCTGGGTCTGACAAGCGGTAACTATTCCCGTAGGCTTGTGGATAAGGCGAACCGCGGAGCTTGTCTTGTTGATGTGCTGACCGCCCGCGCCCGACGCTCTGTAGACTTCCATCTCAATATCCTCGGGACGTATCTCGACTGAAACATCCTTCTCGAGTTCGGGCATAACCTCCACGGACGCGAAGCTGGTCTGCCGTCTGCCCGACGCGTCAAACGGGGAAATTCTTACAAGTCTGTGAACACCGTGCTCCGATTTCAGAAAGCCGTAGGCGTTGAACCCCTCGATATGGATAGACGCGCTCTTTATTCCCGCGGTGTCGCCCTCGAGAATATCAAGCACCTCTGTTTTAAAGCCGTGTCTGTCCGCCCACTTGGTGTACATTCTCATCAGCATCTGCACCCAGTCCTGAGCCTCAGTGCCTCCCGCGCCCGCGTGGAACGATACTATGGCGTTGCAGCTGTCATATTCGCCCGTCATCAATGTGGCGAGCTTCTGCTCCTCGTACTCGGTCTTGACGGTCTGCGCTAGGGCGTTTACCTCACCCACCATAGACTCGTCGTTATCCTCCTCGGCAAGCTCTATCATGGTGAGCACGTCCTCGCGGTTGGAGCAGAGCTTCTCAAACCCGCCGATGGTATTCTTGTACTGTCCTATCTGCTGCAATATCGACTGCGACTTCTCGGGGTCATCCCAGAAGCTCGGCTCGGTGGTCTTCATCTCAAGCTCGTCAAGCTTTATTTTTATACCGTCGAGGTTCAGCGCGCCGCGAAGCTCTTCAAGCTGAGGCTCCATCGCCTCCATAGCCAGCCTTGTTTCATCATACTGTATCATATATTTTCTCCTTGTTCTGTTCGTTTTGATCGAAGTCCTCACTGAAAACTTATACATATTTTATTTTACCACATTTTAACGGATTTTTCAAGTACTTAAATCAATATTTTGTGTTTTCCGGAATGATCCTTCAAAAAATTATTTTCTACTTGAAATTCACGGCGAAAAATGATATAATTATAATAGAGGAAAATCGCTTTGCTTTTACGGACTACTTGAAAAAACGATTTGCGGAGATGAGAATATGGAGATACCTTTTCAGATAGAAGAACTGCTCCGACGCGTTGAAAACGCCGGATATAAGGCATATCTCGTCGGCGGGTGCGTGCGCGACTCGCTTATGGGCGTTCAGCCGCATGATTTCGATATCGCCGTTTCGTCGGTGCCGAAGGAGACCGAGCGGATCTTTGCCGACTGCCGCGTTATCGAAACAGGGATAAAGCACGGCACTGTCACCGTTCTCTATAAAGGTCTCAGCATCGAGATGACGACTTTCCGCACAGACGGAGAATACAAGGACGGCAGACATCCCGAATCCGTGACATTCTCCGAGGACATAGAGGACGATCTCTCACGGCGGGATTTTACGATAAACGGCATGGCATATGGGCTTGAAAGCGGGCTTGTAGATCCTTTCGGCGGCAGGAACGACCTGAACGCGGGGATCATACGCTGCATAGGCGACCCCGACAAGCGTTTTTCGGAAGACGCTTTGCGGGTGTTGAGAGCGCTGCGTTTTTCGGCGACCTTAGGTTTTGCGATA
>CAYPWI010000101.1:0-333 GCA_964414395.1 uncultured Ruminococcus sp. | reverse complement strand
GCGCGCCTTGGCTTTCGCATCGAGGAACACACCAAATTGGCGATGCTCCGCCACAAGTCCGACCTAAAAAAGGTCTCCGCCGAACGCGTATTTTCCGAGCTCAAGCAGATAATCTGCGGCTATCACATAAAGCCCGTTATGCTGGAATATCACGAGATCTTCTCCGAGATACTTCCCCCGCTTGCCGTTCAGGTGGGCTACGATCAGAATTCCAGATACCATAACAGCACGCTTTACGAGCATACGGCGAGAGCGGTCGAAGCCGCCCCCGCGGAGCCGCTTCTGCGTCTGGTGATGCTGTTTCACGATATGGGAAAGCCTCAGTGCCGAACC
>CAYPWI010000100.1:0-7144 GCA_964414395.1 uncultured Ruminococcus sp. | reverse complement strand
CTCCGCGGCGGTGGAGCAGCTCGAAAACGTCACGAAAACGCTTTCGGGCAAGCCCGAGGTAAAAGTCCCCGCGCTGGACGATACCTTCACGAACGCTGCGGATAACCTCTCGCTCAATATGAAGTCGATGATCTCCACGCTCTCAAGAATAGGCAACACAGCCAACGCTGAGACCAACGTCATTCTCGACGATGTACAGGCAATAAACGACTGTTTGGAGCGCGTTTTCGAGATCTTCAAGGACACCTATAAAGACCTGCTATCCGACGAGGAAGAGGAACGCGGTTTCTCCGAGGACATTTCCGAGAGCGGGGACGACAGCGGGTCTCAGGGCAAGGCGCTCTCCTGCGTCAACAGCGGCAAGGTGGACGGCGACGTTAATGTCGGAGGAATTACCGGCGCTATGGCGATAGAGTTCGACCTCGACCCCGAGGACGACATCGCGCAAAACGGCGACCGTTCGATAAATTTCAGCTACAACGTCATGGACAAGATCGAAGCTTGCGAGAATTACGGCGATATCACCGCCAAGAAGAACTACTGCGGCGGCATCGTCGGAAAAATGGATATGGGTCTTGTAAAGGATTCGCGTTCGTGCGGCACGATCACGGGCACGAGCGGCAGCTATGTCGGCGGCATCGCGGGGTATTCTTCGGCGAAGGTGCGCGGCTGCGCGGCTAAGGTCTCGCTTTCGGGAACGTCGCACATCGGCGGCATAGCGGGCGAGGGCGGTATAATCACTGGCTGCCTGGCGCTGACCGACATTCTTGAATACACCGAGAAGATAGGCGCGCTGGCGGGCTATGTGGATTTTGAAAAGGAGAACACCGAGATATCCGACAACTTCTTTGTGGACAGAGGCGTTGCGGGCATAGACCGCGTGAGCTACTCCGGGATCGCCGAGCCTATGAGCTATGATGAGTTCGCGCGGCGCACGGGCGGCTTTGCGGACATCGTGATAGAGTTTAAAGCGGACGGGGAAAGCCTTGCGAAGATCAATGTTCCTTACGGCGGCTCGATAAGTGAGGCGGATATCCCCGAGATCCCCAAGAAGAGCGGATATTACGCGCGGTGGGAGGAGTTCGATTTTGAGAACATCACCTTCCCATATACGATAAACGCGGAGTATATCCAATACATCACGGCGATAGAAAGCGCCGCGCGTGATGAAAACGGGCTTGCGGTGGTGATAGCCAACGGCACGTTTGACGACAAGGCAAGGCTTATCGTCGAGACGGAGAGCAGCAGCGTATTCGCGCCCGAGGGCGGGGAACTCAGGCTGATAACGCTCGACTATGAGCACTATGACGATGCCGAGCCGCTGAAACTCCGCTTCCTCAGATCCGGGAACGCTCCGCAGCTTATGCAGTACGTAAACGGCGCATGGAAGTCCGTGAGCTTCACGGAAAACGGCAGCTATCTTATAGTTGACGCGCCCGCGCTTGACGGAAATTCGGCGTATTACTGCGTGATAAGCGGCGGAGTGAATACCACGCTTATAATAGTTATCGCCGCGGCGGCAGCAATAGTGATCATCGGTATCGTGCTTATCACGATACTCGTAAAGCGCCGCAAAAAGGCGAAGAAAAAGGAAGAGCAAAACACTTAATAAAAAATGGGGCTGTAAAAAACAGTCCCATTTTATTCGTTCGGTCAAATATGCCTTTAGTTGTCGCAGCAATTTTTTTCAACCTACGAACGTCTTTACGCCACCTATAATTTGGATAAAGCAGTCGGTGATACATTGGTCATAGCTGTGAAAGATTACATAATCGATAAATGCTACGAAAAGCGCGGTGGGTGGGGGTGAGGGAGAGGGGAAAAGGGGGCGCGGGCTAGTCGCTAAAGCGACCCAAAACCCTTCGGGAGAGGGGGGAGGGCTACGCGCTTTTGTCGGATTTTGTTGCCCGCCCCCTCTCCCGAAGGGTGTTCACCCCCGCACCGCGTGGCATTACCCTGTAAAGGGTTAATAACAAACTGACGGCTCGTCCGCCGTCGACAGACTAAAATGTTTTGTCCGCTTTTAATTGAAAATTAGTATTACATGTCAAGATACTCTTCGCTTATGACGTTCTTCAAGAAGTTTATTATGTAGTCATAATCAAAATCGTTGAACTGCCGTGTGCCGTGCTCCGCGGCAAGCTCGCGCGTGTAGTCGCGGAGCATATATAAGCGTATCTTGTCGTAGTTCCGACCGTAGTGAATCACCACGGGGGTGAGCTTTATGTCCGAGATGACGGGCTTCTCGCCCTTTGTCACCGTGACGTTGAATTTCAATATCCCGCTTATCATGTTACGCGCCGCGTTCTGCGCCGAGATGAAGTTCCCCAGCGAGTAAGCGCAGAGCGTGTCGCGCTCTTCTGTGTGAATGACCTCGATATCGCGGAGAACGTGCGGCGATGTTCCGAGAATGATGTCCGCGCCCGCCTCGGAGAGCTTGCGTGCCGTCTGACGCTGCTGTTCGGTGATGACCGTCGATTCCTCAAAGCCCCAGTGAAGCGCCACTATGCAGATATCCGAGACTTCCTTTGCGGCTTTGATGTATGTTGTCATCTCTTCGAGGTCGTTGGCGTTGCCTATCTCGAATTGCGAATTGGGTATCTGTTTGAGCCCGTTGGTGTTGTCGGTAAACGCCAGATAGGAGAACTTTATCCCCTTGCGCTCGTCTATGCGGATACGGTCGTCGCCCTTGTGGTACATTCCCGCCATGAGCACGTCGCGGCTCTCCCAGTAGTCGAGCGTGTTCTTAATGCCGTCTTCCCCATAGTCAAGACAGTGATTGTTGGCAATGGTGAATATGTCGAAGCCTATGTCGATCATATGATCCCCTAGCTGCGTGGGGGAGTTGAAGAACGGCCAGTTTGATGGGGGATAAGCGTCGTTGCAGATAAGCGTTTCCTGATTTATCACGGCGACGTCGGCTGCCGCTATCTCGTCGGCGACATTCTGATAAGCATAGGTGAAGTCGTAGCCGTCCTCGGTTTTCGCCTGCTGATAAACTACGTTGTGAATGAGATTGTCGCCCACAGCGCAGAAGCTGACTGTCTGAGATACAGGCTCCGGCTCGCTTTCGGGAAGGCTCTCCGACGACTGCTCGCTTGAGCTTTCCGCCGAGCTTTCACCCAAGCTTTCAGAAGAAGTCTGAGATACATCAAGAGAATTGTCAGAGGTCTCGGGGTTTGGCTTTTCGGTAGGACTGCAGCCCGCGCAAAGCAGCGCCGATAAGAATAATGCGGTGATTTTAGCGAATGTTTTTTTCATAAAACAGGCACTCTCCTTTGAACTTTTTAATACTATTTCTATATTAACATATTCTCAGTCAAAAATCAACCTTTTTCGACAAAAAACTTTCGGAGCCGTTCCGTCCGCCTGTTGTGGGGCAAGTATCTGCCGATCCAAAGCGGAGTTTATTCCCAAAAAAATGTTGAAATTTCCCGAATATTGTGATATAATAAAATTCGATATTTATAAGGATCGAGTGACTTCAATGAAAAAAGTACTGAATTTTATCAAAAAAGAAGCCGTGCTCTGCATTTCTGGCTTGCTGGCTGTTATCTCCTGCTTTATCGTGCCGCCCTCCGCGGCATACGCGGGGTATATCGATCTGCGCGTGCTGATACTGCTGTTCTGTCTTATGCTGGTGGTGGCGGGGATACGGCAGAGCGGGGCGTTCTCCATTATCTGCGAGGCGCTGATGAGGAAATTCCGCGGCATAAAGTCGGTGGGAATTATGCTCATTCTGCTGTGCTTCTTTATGAGTATGTTTCTTACAAACGATGTGACCCTGGTCACGGTCGTTCCGTTTACGCTGCTGCTGTTCGAGAACATTTCCGGAGAGAAAAAAGCCCGCGCGGAGATAGTCCTGCTCGTTCTTGAAACGGCAGCCGCAAACCTCGGGAGTATGCTCACCCCCATGGGCAACCCGCAGAACCTTTATCTCTACTCGAATTTCGGGCTGACGATATCGGAATTCTTTGGGATAATTTTCCCGTACAGCGCGTTATCTCTCGTGATGCTGATCGTCTCGGCGGTGATCTTTCTCCCTAAGCTGGAGACGCGCCCGCCCGAAACGAAAACGCGCCTCAACAGCAAAATAAAGCCGATACTGTTCGCCGTGCTTTTCGCGGTGAATATGCTGACTATCCTCAGAATTCTCGATGACAAGATATTGTTTATAATAGTGGCGCTGGCGGTGCTTATTATAGACAGGAAGCTGTTTTTGCAGGCGGACTATTCGCTGCTGCTGACGTTCGTGTTTTTCTTCGTCTTTGTGGGAAATCTCGGCAGCATACCCGCGCTTTCCGAAACGCTGAAAAGCGTCTTCACGGGGAATGAGGTGGTGCTGTCGGCGGCGCTCTCGCAGGTCATCAGCAATGTTCCCGCGGCTATTCTGTTGTCGGGGATATCGGATAACGCCGCGGCGCTCATTATCGGCACGAACCTAGGCGGCTTGGGAACGCTGATAGCCTCTATGGCGAGCCTTATCACCTATAAGTTCTACGCCGCGTCTAAAGGCAGCACGCCGAAGAAGTATATGCTGGTCTTCACGGCGTTCAATCTCGTGTATCTGGCGGCGCTGCTTTCAATGTACTTCATTATTCGCGCATAAGAAAAGGGGCTGTAAAAAAACAGCCCATTTTTGTTCGTTCGGTTAAATATAACCTAAAGTCGTCGCAGTAAACTCTTGTCAACCTACGGACGACTTTACGCCACTTATATTTTGGATAAAGCAGTCGGTGATACATTGGTCATAATTGCGAAGGATAACATAATCCGCTTGAGTCACCGAAAAATGCGGGAGGGAGGGGGTGAGGGAGAGGGGAAGGGTGTCCCCCCAAACCGTGCGGCATTACCCTGACAAGGGCAAATAACAAACTGACGGCTAGTCCGCCTTTGAAGGACAAAAAAGATTGCTGTTTTTTTACAGCCCCGTTTTATTTATGGAATTATAAGCGCGTCAGAAGCTCCCGCCGCCTCCGCCGTTGCCGCTTCTGCCGCTCGATGAGTCGTTCTTGGGTATCGCGGTGCGGTTTACGGTGGAATATAAGAAAAGGTCGCGGCTTTCATTGACGTTAAGGCTGCCGGGTCTTACGTAGCTGTTTGCTTCGCGCTTAAAACGCACCGATTTGTTTTTGCTCTTCATAACAAGCGTGATTATCAGCGCTATTATAAACCCGACGATCAGCGCGATGATGAGGTATTTCACGAACTCAAACGGCTTCTTCGGAATGTTGCCGCTGTTGTACGGGTCTCCGTTTTCCGCGTGGATAATGAAATCCTCGACTTGATCCGCGAAAACAGAAAACGCCCGCGCGAAGTCGCCGTCGGACAGATATCCGATGAACCGATCCGATAGATAATCAAGCCCCGCGTCGGTAATGACAGTCTTGCCGTAGCCGTTTGTCGATATGTACCAATCCCGCCCGCCCATGTCGATGAGCAGAATGATCCCGCCGCGGCTGTGCGTATTGCTGTTTATCAGATCGTCCGCGAAGTTTTTTATAGATCTGCCTCCGAGGTCGTTTTCCGCAGCGACCATGATATCCATATCGTGATCTGAGCTTATCTTGTCAAGCCTTGAAGCGAGCGATCTTTCCTCGCTTGCGGAGAGCAGATCCGCGTTGTCGATAACGCGCGATATTGTGTCCGCGTACGCGGGAACGGCTGACGCAAAGCAGAGCATAAGCGCCATGACAACGGAGAATAAACGTTTTGTTATCTTCATCTTCATCCTCATAACGCCCCCTTACAACAGCCATACCAGATAGGATATCCCGAATACGACAGCGCCGATAATTCCCGTGAGACCGATAAGCCATCTCGCGAACGCGCCCTTGTCGGTGGGCATATTGCCGACCATCTTGCCCGTCTGACCGTTCATGGCGAAGGTGTATTTTTCCCCATTGTACGTGGTGTTAAGTATCCACACGGGATAAAGCGCGTATTTTGCCTTGCCGTTTTGCAGCTGAATGTTCGTGACCTCGGGAATGACCATGTTGTAGCCGACTACCGTTGACATAAACGCCTGCGCGGTGCTGGTCTTAATGCGCTCGTTGGCGCGCTCTATGCTCTGTTCGGCTGTCACGTCGTATTTGTCCGCGAGATATCCCGAAAGGTACGCCGTGCGGAAATCCACAGCGTCGGAGAAGTTGAACGGCTCTATGGATTCCATAAGGTCGTCCGCCATGATCGACGAGCCGTCTACGGGAACGTGCTCGAACGCGAGAGTCCCGCCGCGCCTTATCAGAAAATGATCGGTTTTCGTGTAGCGGTAGCTGCTGTCGCTCCACATATGAACTCTCTCAGCCCTGTAGCGTATGCTGGCGGCAGCGTCCGCGTCAAACAGCCAGAACGGAACATATATCCCTTTCACTTCGTCGATGTGGTTGCCGCTCCTGAACGCCTTTGGCAGCAGCGGCTTGCCTTTGTAATGCTTTTGCAGCGCCGCCTTTGCCGATTCCTTATCCAGCTTGAACGGGATAACGAGATCGGGCTTGAGATCGCCCGCCAGCTGTCCCATGATAACGACGGGATTATCGCAGAACGGGCAGGAGGTCGCGGCGGTGTTTTCGTCGGCGACGATCTCGCCGCCGCAGGAATTGCAGACATAAACGCGCAGCCCCTCGGCTTCGCCGTCCTGCCATTCGCCGCCCGCGGAGCTGTCCCAGCTCATATCGTCGGGCATTTCGTTATTCAGTTCGTCATCATAGTTTTCCAGTGTTTCAAGATCGAATTCCGTGTCGCAGAACGGACATTTCATCTTCTGCTTGGTGCTGTCAAAGCTGATAGCGCCGCCGCAGCAGGGGCATTTGTATTCATGTATCTCACCCATTGCCGTATCTCCTTTTGCTGTTCCGTCAAGGAATTATTATTCTTTAATTATACCACAGATACAGGTCGTTTGTCAACAAGCGATCAGTGTGCTTTTAATGTAATTTTATCTTTAATTCCCCGAATTCTTTGAAAATTCTCTTGACAATAAAAGCGTAATATAGTAAAATAAAGATAGAGCCGAGTGTTCGGCAAAAATAATTCAGGAGGCAGTTTTATGAGTGATTTTTTTGATATCCCCAAGATAAAGTATGAGGGCAAAAATTCCACGAACCCCATGGCGTTCAAGTACTATAACCCCGATGAGGTGATA
>CAYPWI010000099.1:5990-7171 GCA_964414395.1 uncultured Ruminococcus sp. | reverse complement strand
TCCGCGATATGAGCGTTCTCGACGAGCCGCCGCAGGACAGACAGCCCGTCGCGAGCTATGTCATAGAGCACGACGACGGCGTTATATTGCAGGCGATCCAAAAAGAGCTTCGCCGCAACGGGCAGGTCTACTATATCCACAACAGGATAGAGACCATTTACAAATGCGCGGATAAGCTTCAACAGATGCTCCCCGAGGCGACTATAGGCGTGGCTCACGGCAGAATGTCCGAGGACGAGCTTCTCGAGGTATGGCGCAAGCTACTCGACGGTGAATTGGACGTGCTTGTCTGCACAACGATCATTGAAACGGGCGTGGACGTGCCGAACGTCAATACGCTGATAATCGAAAACGCGGACTATATGGGTCTTGCGCAGCTTCATCAGCTGAGAGGGCGCGTGGGGCGCACGAATAAACGCGCCTACGCGTATTTCACGTTCCGTCCGGGGAAAGTCCTGTCCGAGATCTCGCAGCGCCGACTTGACGCGATACGCGAGTTCACGCAGTTCGGCAGCGGCTTCAGGATAGCTCTCCGCGATCTGGAGATACGCGGCGCGGGGAACATTCTCGGCGCTTCCCAGAGCGGACATCTCGCCAACGTCGGCTACGATATGTATTTACAGCTGCTCGACGAGGCGGTAAGAGAGGAACGCGGCGAGAAGAACGTTCACAAAGATGAATGTCTTGTAGATATCCGCATCAACGCGTTCATTCCCGAGGACTATATTTCCAATCAGGCGCAGCGCGTGGACTGCTACAGAAAGATCGCGCGGATAGTTACTTCCGAGGACGCTTCCGACATTACCGACGAGCTTATAGACCGTTACGGAGAACCGCCGCAGTCCGTTCTGGGGCTTATCGATGTGGCACGGCTCCGCAATATGGCTTCAACGTCGGGGATCTCCGAGATCTCGCAGGCGGGGGACGATCTGGCGTTCTATATCACCAAGGCGGATATGGCGAAGCTGTCAGCCGTGACCCGCGCCGTCGGCAAGAAGATGCGCCTTGAAACGGTCGGGAGACCTCGTATGTTGGTGAGCGTCGATAAGAACGAAAACGCGCTTGATGTTATGCGGACGGTCATTACGGCAATGGACGGCGTGAGCGCCCAAACAGCGGCAAAAGCGCCCGAAAAGCCGGGAGACACACCATGAAAAACCCGTTCCCATATTCAGACGACA
>CAYPWI010000099.1:0-5980 GCA_964414395.1 uncultured Ruminococcus sp. | reverse complement strand
CAACAAGCGCTATCACACGCTTCAATATCATAACAAGCGCGTCTATGGCTGCCGCGTCTACAAGGCTACCGTGGACGCGGGGCTGTCCTGTCCGCATATCGGAAAGGACGGCAGCGGCGGGTGTATTTTTTGCGCCAAAACGCCGCGCGACACCCGTTCCGTAAAGGAACAGTTCAATGCGGAAAAAGAGCGTATTCTCAAAAAGGACAAGGACGCAAAAATTCTGCTTTATTACGGGATAGGCACTAATACTTTTTGTTCCCTCGAGCGGCTTTCCGAGCTGCTTGAGGAAGCGCGGGAGTGCGGAGCGTTCGCCGTGTCGCTGGCTACCCGTCCCGACTGCATAGACGGGGAAAAGGCGCGGCTGCTTGCCGAATTTTCGGAGACATTTAATATTCCTCTCACCGTGGAATTGGGATTGCAGACCATTCACGACTCGACCGCCGCGATCATCAACCGAGGGCATACCTACGCCGATTTTCTGCGCGGATATGAGCTGCTGAATTCTTTAAAAATACGGAAGTGTATCCACATAATAAACGGGCTGCCCGGCGAGAATTCCGAAATGATGCTCGAGACCGCCCGAGAGATCGGAAAGCTCCGCCCGAATGGCTTGAAGATCCACTCGGCTCACGTTTTAAGGGGTACAAAGTTGTGTGAGATGTATCAAAGCGGGGAATATGTTCCGTTGGAACGCGATGAGTATATCGATATCACGGCGCGGCAATTGGAGCTTATCCTGCCCGAGACCGTGATAGAGCGCGTGACGGGCGACGGCGACAAGACTTTGCTTGAAGCTCCCGTCTGGAGCCGTGACAAAATAGCCGTGCTCGGCGGACTGGATAAAAGAATGGCTGACCTTTGCACATTTCAGGGGAGACTTTTCAATGCCTAAAATGGAAAAAAGAGAAAAAGCGTTATACGAGCGCATTTACGAGGATATAAAAAACGACATCATCACGGGAAGGCTCAAAAACGGCGCAAGGCTGCCCTCTAAGCGCTCTCTCGCCGAAAGCCGCGGCGTGAGCGTCATTACGGCGGAGAACGCTTATTATCAGTTAGTCGCGGAGGGGTTCGTCCGCTCGAGGGAACGCAGCGGCTATTATGTGCAGTATTCGGGGAGCGTGAGGAATACCGCCGAGGACAGCGCCGACGATCTTCTTGATGAGGAGATAGCGGAGCAGTCCGCGGGCGCGGGATTGTTCCCGTTTTCGGTCTGGACAAGGCTTATGCGCTCGGTTATCTTAGAGAAGAACACCGCGCTTTTATCGCCCGTGACCTCGGGCGGCGCTATGGAGCTTCGCCGCGCGATCTCGGGGTATTTCTACAGAACGCGCGGATATCGTCAGCCGCCGGAGCGGATAGTTATCGGCGCGGGAACCGAGTATCTTTACGATCTGCTTATTCAGCTTCTGGGGAGAAACAGGCGCTACGGCATAGAAGACCCCGGCTTTGAAAAGCTGCCGAAGATCTACGCCCTGAATGGGGTGGAGTATGAGTATATCCCGCTTGACGATCAGGGTATGAGCGCCGCGGAGCTTGCGAAAAAGCGCGTTGACGTGGCGCATATTTCCCCCGCGCATCATTTCCCGACGGGCACGGTGATGACGGGGGAGCGGCGGCAAGAGATAATGCGATACGCCGAGAGTTCGGGCGGGTTTATCATTGAGGACGACTACGACAGCGAGTTCTGCCGCAGCGAACGTCCCGAGCCGAGTATGTTCGCGTCGGACAGGTCGGGGCGGGTCATCTATGTGAACACGTTTTCGCGCACCATAGCGCCGTCCGTGCGTATAAGCTATATGTTCCTGCCCGAAGAATTGTACAGGGAGTGGAACGAGCGGCTTGGCTTCTACGCCTGCCCCGTGCCCGCGTTCGAGCAGTATACGCTGGCGAGGTTCATCTCGGAGGGTTATTTCGAGCGGCATATAAACCGCAGCAAGGTACGCTATAAGCGCATACGGGAGCTTGTTATCGGGTATATCACGCGCTTTTCGGGTGTGGAGCTCTTCGAGGAAAATTCCGGTCTGCACTTTATCGCCGCCATTCCCAACGGCGCGGACGATATTATAAGAAAGTGCGCCGAATGTTCCATAAAGATAAAGCCGCTCCGCGAATATTACGCCGATAAGGAAAAGTGCCGCGGTGATCTTTACGTTGTCAGCTACGCAGAGGCGAACGAGGAAAAGATCGAAAATCTGGTCTTATAAAATAATATCAAATTGGACATTGAGATTTTTCGTCTATCTGCTATAATGTAATTACAGATAAAAAATCGGTTCCCCTCCGAATGAGGAAAAACCGATACAGAACAAAGGAGAGACGAACTCAATGAACAGTGACAAAAAAATGCCGCGCGATACTATTCTCAAAATTTGTTTCGCGGGAATGTTCGCGGCGCTGATATGCGTGGCGACGATTTTGATAAGAATTCCCGCGCCGCTTGGTCACGGATTTCTTAATCTCGGCGACTGCTTTATTCTTATCGCGGCTTGGACGGTCGGTCCGTGGTACGGCTTCGCGGCGGGAGCGGTCGGCTCGGCGCTGGCGGATGTTTTCTCCAACGCTCCCGAATACGCGCCCGGTACTTTCGTAATAAAGGGGCTTATCGCGCTGACAGCGGCGCTGATATTCCACGTGCTGTCGAGAAAGAACGAAAAGCTGCGCGTTCCGGGGCTGGTCGCGGGCGCGGTGGTCGGCGAGTGCGTGATGATAGCGGGGTATTATCTTTACGAGGCACTTTTCTTGGGCTACGGGTTTGCCTCGACGCTTGCGAATGTGCCGTTCAACCTCATTCAAGGGGCGCTCGGCGCGGGCATCGGGTTGGCGCTTATGCCGCTGATACTGAAAACGGGTGTGAAGAAGATATTCCCCGTTTACAGCGCGAGATGATCTGAAACGATATAACGAAATATCCCCTCTGTGAAATTCGCGGAGGGGATATGTTTTCTTGTGCCGTCGTCAGCCGATGATCGTGAACAGAATAGTTACGGCGGAGACTCCCAGTACGCAGACGATGGTTATCACGTCTATGAAATGGTTTGAGCGTTCGCGCCTAATGGCGGGGTACTCGCGGATACATTCAAGCGCGCCGTCTTTGAAGTTATGTAATGCGGTTTTCAGGCGGCGGAGAGGGGATCTCTTTTTGCGCATTGAATTGCTTCCTTTCAGCAGATATTAGCCTTCATCATCGTCGTCATCGCCGCCGCCGGCACCAGGTGCTACACGGGAGCCGTTGATGTACACGCCATTATTGCTAGCAGCGCTTACAAGTTCTGTAACACCATCGTCAGTAGCCTTTACAGTTTCTTTAAGACCGGTGGATTCTGACCATTCGGAAATGTAATCGCCTTCCTGATACTTAACACCGGTAACTTTGCCGCCGGCAAGAGTAATATCTACACCGCGCTTAGATCCGCTCGTGAGCTTCAATTCGGCGACCTGATTATAAATATATTCAGCTAATGTCGACGGACCGTTACCATCATCCATGTCTACTTCTGAATCCGCATCTGCGCCGCTTCCGAGTTTTGCCAGGCACTGCGAAGCATACGACTTTGTGATGTTCTGAATGGACTGGCAGGTGCTCTCGGCGCTTCTCTTACGAGAACTCTCGATAACGCCCGAAAGCGTGGGGATGAGGATCGCGGCAAGCACGCCGATGATCGCGATAACGACGATCAGTTCAACGAGCGTGAAGCCCTTTTTGGCTTTGAGAGCCTGTAGTTTCTTTACCATAATAAAGACCTCCTGAAAAGATTTTTCCTGCCCGGGGGATCCGGGAAGTTATATATAACCGCAACGCGGCTATAAACGTGTTAAAAAGCGCTCTGCGGCGCGGTTCTTGAGCCTTTACATCATAATCCGCATTATGTTGTTGAAAAGGGTGAAAAATAGTTTGTTTTGCATAAAAAAACGGCGTTAAATTTGTGTGTTTTTTTCTCTTCAACGGCTTGACAATATCAAAAAAATGTGGTAAAATACAAATTAAGATAAAACCGAATAAACTTTTACAACATAATGCGGATTATGTTGTTTTTTTGTGCCTTTTTCTATGCCTTTTACGAGCCCCAAAGCGTTTATCTGTGCGGCGCAGGTCTCGTCGCTCGTGCCTATGTAGATGCGTGTGGTCGCGATATCCGAGTGTCCGAGTGTATCGGCGAGCCTTACTATGTCCTTCTGCGCGGCGTAATAGGTTTTCGCGAAAAGGTGGCGCAGATTGTGCGGAAACAGCTTTTCGGGAGCTATCCCCGCGCAGCGCCCCAGCTTTTGCATTGATCTGTATATGTTCGAGCGGTCGAGAGGCTTGCCGTTTCGGGTGACGAATACCGCTCCATCGGTGATCTTGTGAGCATCGCACCAGCTTCCGAGCGCCGTACACAGGTCGTTCGGGAGGAATACCGTGCGGCATTTTCCTTTGCAGTAAACGCGCGCCCTGCCCGTTTTCACCGCCTCGACGGTCACGAACGGCAGCTCCGATACGCGTATCCCCGTGGAACAGATAGTCTGCAGCACCAGCGACATCCGCTTGTCGCTCAGGCGCTCGGCGGTCTCCACGAGGGAGAGGTATTCGCCGCGGGAAAGCTCGCGATCCTCCGTGCCGCCGCGCTGTATCCTTACGCCTTTTAATTTGAGATCGGGTCTGCTTATAAAATCAAGATAGCTGTTCACCGAAGCGATGATAGAATTGACGCTGGCGGGTGAGAAGCCGCGTATCAGCTCCGATTTAAAGCCGATAAGCGTTTCCTTGGTGAGCGGCAGACCGCCCGAGTAGCTTAACAGCCGCGTGATATCGCGCGAGTATTTTTCTACCGTGCTGCTTCTGTGTTCCGTTTCGCAGAGCCTGTCCGCGAACATTGAAATAAGCCGCGAGCTGATGTTGTTTGTCATTTTCTTGTCCTCCGTAATATAAAAATTTCTCCCACTTTAACTTACCGTCCAAACGGCGTTTTTTATGGAAGCAAATAAAATTATATCAGATTTGGATTTCTTGGGAGAATAAAAATGTGTTGAAAAAACACTTGACAAACCGCGAAAAAAATGTTATAATTCTTTTATTGGCGATGAAGATGTGTAAGTAGCCGTGGAAATTTCGTTTCAGAGACCGAGCGCGTTTCGCTGTGAGCGTTCGGACGATGCCGTTGGTGAATTTCAGCATCGGAGCCGCTTGCGAGAAACTAAGCAAGCCGTGCGCGCCGCGTTAAGGCGTTTTGAGAGCGGAAACGATCTGTATTTTGATCGTTCCGAATTTGGGTGGTAACGCGGGTAAAGCTCGTCCCATTGTGTGATTTTTCATACATTGCGGGCGGGTTTTTTTAATGTAAAAAATCAAAGCAACATAACGGAAACTAATGCAATTTGCGAAAGAGGCCGGCGCGGCGTGACGGTCGAAGCGCAGCGAAGACCGACACGATGCGTCAGCCTGTTGGCAAAGTCTGCGATGCGAAGCAGCGCGGACTTTGCGGTTCGCAAATTGCTATTCAAATCAAAAGGCAAGATCAACATACCGAAAACCAATGCAGTTTGTAAATAGAATTTCATATCAGGAGGAGATTATGAGAGATTTCAGCGAGATCAAGGAACAGGTCAAACAGAAGATCGAAGAAGTAAAGGACGGCGTTCAGCTGTCGGAGTTCTGGCAGAACTACCTGGGCAAGGGCGGCGTAGTCACGGGGCTTATGAAAGAGATGAAGAGCGTTCCCAATGAGGAAAAGCCGCTCTTCGGAAAAGCCGTGAACGATGTTCGCGAATGGGTGACCGAGATCTATAAGGAAAAGCAGGCGCAGATCAAGGCTAAGGAGCTTGAACACCGCTACGAGCGCGAGGCTGTGGACGTTACCATGCCCGCCGCGAAGACGGTGCCGGGCAATCTGCACCCGATAACGCTCATCAAGCAGCAGATGATCGAGGTCTTCACGGGAATGGGCTTTTCCGTGTTCGAGGGTCCCGAGATCGAGGACGACGACCACAACTTCACGCG
>CAYPWI010000098.1:0-7195 GCA_964414395.1 uncultured Ruminococcus sp. | reverse complement strand
CCGAAGAAGATTTCTTCAACATATTCCTCGCTGTCATCAAAGCGGAAGAACAGGGACAGTTCCCGTTCTACGCCGTTGCAAACGCATTTATAGCTCGCTTCATATGGGTAATACGGGTCCGTATCATACTCTGAGGCCGCGGCGTGGGTAAAACCGGTTATAACGCCGCGGCTGTTCAAGCCGATCAGCTGGGACATTGTCATCCCGCAATAAATGTCATCGCTCAGCGAGCCGTTCTTTTGTACGTATCCGTTGTAGGGAACGAAGTTATCCGTTTTATCATTGTAATAATAAAGCAGAGCAAATGGGCTGTCTCCCACTTCATCGGTCGAATAACAAACGGTGCAGGTAATGTCGTTGACCCTCTTCCCGAATTCGGTGACGGCAAAGCTCGTTTTGTCAATAGTGTCTCCCTTATAGGTCTTGGTCAGGGGGTGAGAGTCTTTAATGGCAGCGTCCGCCTCGCTGTCGCTTATCTTTTTCCACGTTCCGAGGAATGTGTCGGAGAACGTCAGCGTTTTGGCTTCCGTGTCCAATACAGTCTCGGCGGTCACGTCGGTGTAATTGCCGCTGATGTCCCTTTTGCGCGCGGTCACGGACAAAGAGCCGTCGTCGGGGAGCTTTATCGAGCTCCACAGATCGTCTAAGTCAAAGTACCCGTAATAATTATCCACTGAATGTAAGAGCATACCCTTGCCCGTGTCACCTGTGAAGGTGACGAACACTACAGCGCCGTTCAGCGTATCGCCGCCGATGTTCTGCCACTTTCCTGCGAGCGTCTCGATATTGACTTGTTTTTTGGCTGCGGAATACAGCTCCGACGCTTTTTCCTCGTCCTTGAATTCCTCCAGCAGCGAAGCGGCGGCAGCGTAATCCTTGCTTTCGATCGCCGCCTGAGCGTCTATGACCGCCTTTTCGAGCTTCGCTTCCTTGAGGAGCGGAGCGGCTGCATCGTCATTGGCATAGCCCTCGAGTATCTCTATAGCCGAGCCGTAATCACCCTGTGACATCATACTCTTCGCCTTTTCCAGTTCCGAGCCCTTGCAGCCCGTGAGCAGCAGAACGCACCCCAGAACGCCCGCCCATATTATCTTCTTCATAAATTGACCACCTTCCGCATAATTTTCACGGTCAATGCCCGAGCAAAACTGTGAGGGCATCGATCTACTAAATTATAACATAATTCGGCACGGCTTTGGTCATCTGTCGGGAGACTTTTCGGCGGGTCGGCTGTTTGCGCGTTTATCAAAAAAAATATTGACTTTTTCCATATAATGGTCTGTAATTATAGTAGTTGGTATTATTTATTCCTGCCGTTTTCCGCCGCGGGCGGGGAAACGGAAAGAGAAAACATTATTGTTTTACGGAGGTAACGATATGCTGCCGGAACTGTTCAAGCGTCTCGGGGCGGCTGTCTGCTGCGCCGCGGTATTGCTTTCAACATTCATTCTCCCCTCGCGGTACGCCGAAGCCGCTGAGGAAGACCCCCGCGCCTCGGCTGCTTATGTCCTATATGACAACAAAAACGGTCTGCCCACGTCTGAGGCTAACGCTATAGTTCAATCCAAGGACGGCTTCATCTGGATAGGCGGCTACAGCGGGCTTATCCGCTATGACGGCATCGATTTCAAGCGCTTCGACGCGTCCTACGGCATTACAGGCGTCGTCAGTCTGTATATAGACAGCAAGGAGCGCCTCTGGATAGGCACGAGCGACAACGGCGCTGTACTTTACGAGAACGGCGGGTTCCGCTTTTTTGGGAGAAATGAGGGGCTGGAGTCGCTGTTCGTCCACGCCATAACCGAGGACGAGAACGGAAACATCATCTTCGCCACCACCGAGGGGCTTTTCTACGCCGATACGGATATCGTTCTCCATAGGATAGACGACGAGCAGACCAATTGCGAATATGTCTGCGAGGTCATTCGCGACGAGCGCGGGGTCGTTTACGGAACCACCCTCAGCGGCGCTGTCTTCTCCGTGGAGGATCTGAAAGTCACGCGTTTCTATTCGGGCGATCGCTTCGACGCGAACTGCATCTGTCCCGATTCCGAGAACCCCGGCTATGTCTATGTGGGGACTCATTCCTCAAAAGTCCTCTACGGCGATTTCAACGGCGGCATGACGACCTATGAGACCCTTTTCGCCGCGCCGCAGTCAAGCATGAACGCTATCCGTATCGTCTCCGACAAGACTATATGGGTATGCTCGGATAACGGTATAGGTTACTTCGATCCCGACCGCTCGCGATACCACGAAATGAAGAACACCCCGCTCAACAATTCCATTGACAAAATGATGGAGGACTACGAGGGCAGCCTCTGGTTCACGTCCTCAAGGCAGGGCGTGATGAAGATCGTCGAGAGCGAGTTTGACGATATTATGAAGCGCTCGGGGCTGCCTTCTATGGTGGTGAATTCCACCTGTGTCTATAATAATGATCTCTGGATAGGCGCGGACAACGGGCTGTTCATTCTGGACGGGGACAGCCGCACCGTCACCAACAACATCACGCGGCTTCTGGACGGCGTTCGTGTGCGCTGTATCAAGGAAGATTCCGCGCATAACCTCTGGCTGTGCACCTATGGCGACACGGGGCTGGTGCGCGTATCCCCGAACGGCGAATACAAGTGCTATAACTCCGAAAACGGTATGATCTCCAACCGCGCGAGAACGCTTACGGAGCTTTCCAACGGAGACATCGCCGCGGCAATGAGCGGCGGGCTGGAGCTTATCCGCGGCGGGGAGGTCGTCGCCGCTTACGATGAAAGCAGCGGCATCACCAACACCGAGATACTCAGCGTCTGCGACGGCGGTGACGGAAAGATACTTATCGGGACGGACGGCGGAGGACTGTTTATAATTGACGGCAATAACGAAAAGCCTCTCAAGCAGATAGGCATAAAGGACGGCTTGAAGTCGGAGATAATCCTGCGTATAAAGCGCGATCCCGTGCGCGATCTGTTCTGGATCATCACCAGCAATTCCATTTCCTATATGGAGAACGAAAAGATCACGACCCTGAAGAATTTTCCCTATTCCAACAACTTCGATATCTATTTTGACAAGGACGGCGAGGTCTGGATACTCAGCAGCAACGGGATCTATATAATCAACGAGGATATCCTCATAGCGGACGGGGAGATGGAATACAAGTTCTACGATATCAGCTGCGGACTGCCCGGAACGCCCACCGCCAACTCCCGCAGTTACCTTTCCGAGGACGGAACTCTTTACATTTCGGGTTCCACGGGAGTGAGCAGCATCAACATCAACACCGCCTCGCGTGGCACGAGCGCGGACATCAAGCTTACTGTGCCGTTCGTCGACATAGACGACAGGCAGGTCATAGTGGAGGACGGAACAGTGACGGTTCCCGCGGACTGCCGCCGCCTTACGATATACGGCTACGCTTTGAGCTACAAGCTGGGCAATCCCACGATAAGCTACCGTCTGAACGGCTTTGATACGACCGATACCGAGGTCTTCAAGAACGATATGCAGCCTGTGAGCTACACCAATCTCGACAGCGGAACATACACCTTCGAGCTGTCGGTGCTTAACCAGCTGACGGGCGAAGCGGAGAAGACGGTTTCCGTTACGATAATCAAGGAGAAAGCGTTTTATGAGTATTGGTGGTTCAGGGCGCTTGTGATAATTCTCGGCGCGGGGATCATTTTCCTTGCGGTATGGCTCTATATCCGATATAAAAACAAAAAATTCCGCGCGGAACAGGAAGAGACCGAGACTATGACGCACCAGATAATCATGGCGTTCGCCAAGTGCATAGACTTCAAGGATAAGTACACCAACGGACATTCCCTGCGCGTGGCGGAATATTCCGTGAAGATCGCCGAGAAGATGGGTTATGATAAAAAGGAAGTAACGAATATCCGCAATATAGCGCTGCTCCACGACATCGGCAAGATAACGATACCCACCGAGATAATCAACAAGCCCGACAAGCTGACCCCCGAGGAATTCGAGATAGTGCGGCAGCACACCGTAAACGGCTACGATATACTTAAAGAAATAGAAAAATTCCCGAACCTCGCTTTGGGCGCTATATATCACCACGAGCACATAGACGGCAGCGGATACCCCAAGGGCATCAAGGGCGATGAGATCCCGTTTATAGTGCAGATAATCGCCGTCGCGGACACCTTTGACGCGATGTATTCCACCCGTACTTATCGAAAACAAATGGATATGGGCGACGTTGTGGAGGAACTGAAACGCATCTCGGGAACGCAGCTCAATTCCGAGATCGTTGACGTGCTGCTGGGGCTTATCGAGAGCGGGGAGATCGGCTAAGAATTCCGCCCTTTCGGATCATATCCGCCGAGATAGATGTTTTTGATCTTATCGGCAGGTGACAGATCATCATATGCCGTTATCTTATCATGTATTTTCGCAAGATCGACGCGGGTCTTTCCTTTGATAAAGCCTGCCGAGCAAAGATAGAGCATATGGCGCTCGTGTTCGTTTTCCGCCAGCTTTTGCGGATCGTGCTCGCCTTGAGCATACAGATTTTCTTTGTAATACAGCGCTTCAGCCATTGATGAAAGCCTGTAATACTCGAATAATTCATAATTCTTCACCTGCTCGAAGACCATTTTTGTATATTCTATGTATTTTTTGTCGGCGAAGTTTTCATCGGATATTTTGTAAATGATGGAGTCAAGCAGTTCGGCAAGGGCGGTTATGCTGCGGGCTTTTTCAAGCATTTCGCCGCGGTCGGCGTCGGTATCGCCGAGACCTTCGATATAAGAGATCAGATCATTCCGGCTATCGTCCTTCGGGTCGAGGAATAATTTCAGCAGCGCCCTTTCACGGGCGCTGAATTTTTCCGCACACTCTTTGATCTTGCCGATGTTTTCGCGAATGACTTTGTCCAGACCATCGGCGAGCGCCCAGTGCAGATGCTTTTTGTGACCCGCTTCCTCAAGCTCGGCATCGTTTAGGATATCGATGCTGTACTTAGGTTTCAGTCCGCCGATAAAATCAATATCGTAAGGCGTCTTTTTGTGGTCGATCAGCTTCCTGTCGGTTGTGGAGTAATAATCGTTATAATGATCGTCATACAGCATGGCGAATATTTTTGGAGCCGCGCAGGTATTTTGTGCGCCGCCTTCGGCGTTAAGGGAAGCCGCCCTGCAGAACATTTCCCTGATATATAAAGCTGTTTCGGTGTTGAACTCATCATCCCCGAGAGCTACTATAACGTGGGTCGTGCGCATAAGATCCTCGGATTTTGTGAGCAGTTTGTAAAAGTTGTCGGTGTCCGAAAGTTCAACATTCGGGTACAGGTTCAGACTGTAATCCCGGATAAGCTCGCCGATGCCGAGAAGACCGGGGCAGTTTCTTTCTATTCTTGCTTTTATATCGGGAATGGAGTCAACGACATTGATATCAAGCTGTTTGCCTTTGAAATGGCAGAACCAGCTGAGCGTTTTCAAGAACTCAAGCCCATAGTATCCCGCTCCGACTATAAGTATCGATACTTTGTCCGTATCCTTGGGGAAGAGATCCATATCCGCGATCTCTTTCCATATATATCGCTGCGTGATATCAATGCGCCTTAGCCCGAAATCCCTTGGAAGATAGACAAGGTCGCTGACGGAAAAAAAGCCCGGGAGCTGTTCGGTGTGAAATTGCTTATCGAACTTTACCGAGTCAAGAATACACCCGTTTGCGCGTCCGCCCGCAAACGCGTATATTCTGACAGCCCGTACCTGAGAATGAAAGACAAGACCGTTCGAGCCTTTTTCGGGAACATCCAGAGCGTTCTTGGTGTTATCATCCAGATATTTGGTCAGAGCCGCGGCACGGGAGATGTTTTCATTTTCATCACTGCCGCAAAAATAGATCTCTGCCGGTTTTTTCAGCTTAAAGACCTCTTCATCGGTGACAGACCTTTTTAAGAGAATGGCTTTGATTTTCTTCGCCGAGGCTCTGATATCGACGGAAACCTTGTCATCAACATCCGCAAACACTATGACCCTTTTGCCGCGTTTTTTTTTCGCCGTCTTCGGGCTGTTCTTTCAAGGACATGATGGAATTTGCGAGGGTAAGCGAGCAGTCGTTCAGCTCGGACATATAACAGATACGGTGTGTGAGCTTTGCGGTATCGAACCTGAGATTTTCAAAAAACTGTCCGAACAGAGACAGCACATTGCTGAATGTCAGCATAGGAGCTAACAGGATCAATAAAGCCGTATATATCCAATATGGCAGTTTTAAGCCCCGGCCAAACCCGTCCACGCGCAGCAGAGCATCCGCGAACAGATCTGAATTCCCGCTGTTTAAAAAGACCTTCATCGTTTGCAGCGCCGTCATGATAATATCTACGTAATACTGCCTGTATTCGGCGATATTGTAAGGCAGCAGATAAATAAAAATAGCAATGATCGCACATAATGAGAACGCGCGCAGCATCGAGACCTTAGTCCCCAATTTAGATTTGCAGAATATCCGCGCAATGATCGGAAGCGTGATCATTGCAATACATGAGATAAGACCGCAGATAAGAAAAGACATATCCTTACACCTCAAAATAATAATAGGTCTGAAACAAACATAAAACCACGATAAGGCAGTGCTGTTATTAAACATTATAATTTTGACCTTTATTTGTTTCGCAATTATATTATATCTTATCCTCCGCGTTTTGTCAAGGTGTTTTCGTTTTGCGTTTCGTGCTGCATAAGCTTATAAAAACAGAGAAATATTTCTCAATGTGCAGAAACAAAAAACCCGCGCAAAGCCGCTTGGCAAGCCGTTTTAGCTCGAATAGGCGATTTCGCGCGAGTCGTGTCATGTGAAACGCTGACAAAAAGATTTCTTTCCTTCGCGACAAAAAAGCGAGATCTATTACAGACCTCGCTCGTATTATGGGCGGCGATGCGCCGCTGTGATATCGTGACCAAATAGATTTACGGGAAACAGTCGCTTTTAAATAGAAGATCAGCCCCGCGTCATTTTTGCGGTATTTCGCGAAGCGCGCAGACAAACGCCATTGCGTTGAACAAATCAGCCATTGTGCAAAGCACAATGGCTGATTTGTTCAATTGGTGGAGCCGAGGGGAATTGAACCCCTGTCCGAAAACCCGTCCGCAAAGTTTTCTCCGAGTGCAGTTTATCATTTAGGATTCCCCAACGCACGCGCCGACAAACAGGCTCATGCGGTCGGTAG
>CAYPWI010000097.1:0-7200 GCA_964414395.1 uncultured Ruminococcus sp. | reverse complement strand
CCGCTCGCCGCTTCGATCGCTTCTATAGCGCGAACTCTGCGCACTGTTTCCTTTTTGCCCTTGGGGTCAAAGCCCTTTTTGAGCAGCGGCAGCATATCCGCGCCGAGTTTTCCGATAATGCTCTGTACGTAGTCCGCAAGCTCCGCGTAGGAAGCTCCTAAGCCCTTTACAAGAGCGGGTATCAAGCGGAAATCGCGGAACAGCTCGGGTGTTTCTTCCCACGCGGTCTGAACGATCTCCATTTTGCCGCCGCCCGATACGGTCAGCGCGTCTATTATCGTGTTGAGCTTGGAAAACGGTATTTCCTTAACACTGCCCGAATTTCCCGCCGCGATCTCCGAAATCTCGCCGGAGACCTCGCTCGCGCCCAGCGTGCAGATAACGGAGTCTACAAGCGTTATCGTATCGAGAAGAACACCCGCCTTGTCCCCGCCGCGCTCAGAATTCTCCGATAGCAAAGAAGCAGTCAGCTCGCCTATTTTCTTGAATACGGGAGATGCGCCCTCAAGCGCCTTGAAGCCCTCCGCCGCCTTTTTCAGGCGGAAATCCTCGGAAAGCAGGCTTGTCCCCGCTATTGAAGCGGCGCGAAGGCGGTCTTTAAGTTCGTAAAGCGGTTTTATGTCCATTATTTACCCCCAAACTTCTTTTCGTTCCATTTCTCGAGATAGTCGATATCGGGCATTTTGTACATCTTCAATTCGCCATTGCGCAGAAGCTCGATGACCTCACGCATTTCATTGTAGAAAAACTCGTTGTCGGGCTCGTGACTGTACAAAGTATCGACAAACCCGCGAAGCTGATCGGAGTCGATCTTATGCGACTTGCAGCAATTGAGGATAAGCCCGGGGGTCTTGCAGCGCCCCAGATCGGCTGCAAGCATTCCAATTCTGCTGGTCCCGAAGAGATCGTCCTCTGTGACGGAGAAGTAATTGACTACCCTTGTGATGAAGTCTTCTTCCGGCGGAACTTTGTACGCCCAGCTCTCGAGAACATTGTTGAACGCGCGGCAGGGGCATTTCATCAAAGCGTCGGCTATAGCTCCCGTTATGGGCTGATGATCCACGGACACCGGGGCGTTATAGAGCCAGCCCTCGGAGATGTCGTCCTGTTTACGGCAATCAAGATAAAACTTCCCGTCGAGAACGACTATCATATTGAGCAACTTCAATATCTCGCTCTTTTGTATGTTTCTGTTATCGCCGTCCGAGCGCTTGTATTCTTCAAGGATCTCGCTGCAGAGCCATTTTGAACAATCCTCTTTGCCGATAAGCCTTACAACACCCTCCGCGTAGATATATGTGCCCTTGGTAGGAGCCTTGGTGTTGAGCTCGACGGCGAGCTTTTTCAGCCCCTCGTCATTGGTTCTGAGTATAGTACCGCCGAGTAACTGTGACAAAATATCATTGTATTCGCCGATCACACCGCGGTAGAGCTTTTCGACCTCCGCGCCGAATTTGCCTTTGAGCGCATACGTTACCTGAAAGCGATCCGCGCCGCATTTGAGCTTTGCCTTGTTGTTCAGGAAGTCGTCAAGCGTCGTCTTATTGCCGTCCTTGTCAACAAGAAGATCTTCGATAAGCTTCACGGTGAATTTGCTCGTCCATTCGGACGACGCGTTATTCATGATCTCAAGCGCGTCCTCGGGCTTTTTCTTGGCGTATTCCTCGAAAAACGCCATGGGCTTGTCGCTCTCGAAAAGCGCAAGGGCGGTGATGGCGGCTTTTTTCTGCGCCGACTTTTCGGTCTTCGCGAGTTCCAGAAGCTTGTCGATGTTCTCCTCATGGTGACGGAGCGCGTAAATAAGCGCCGTTCTCACGTCCTTGACAGAATTTTCCAATTGCTCAATAAAAAACGCGGATTCATCGAGACCGTTCTTCTCGGCAATGCCCTCTATTGCGCGGACTCTGCGCACCATTTCCTTTTTTCCTTTAGGATCAAAGCCCTTTTTCAGCAATGGGATGATCCCCGTGCCGACATCGGCAATGATCCGCTGTGCCAGATCGGCGAGATACGCGTTGGAAAGCCCCAGACTTTTCACGAGCGTCGGCAGTACGCGGAAATCATTGAAGATCTCGGGAGTTTCCTTCCACACGTCCTCAATGACCGCCGTCTTCCCGCTGCCGCCGTTATTGAGCGCGTCCGCTATAACGCCGAGCTTGGAATACGGCAGATCGAGAACGGCAGCGTCGGTGATCTCCCTCTCGATATCGGAGAGCTCTCCCGCGTCGGTCGCGCCCAATGTACAAATAACGGAGTCTACCAAAGTTACGGTATCAAGCAGAACGCCCGCCCTATCATCGCACTTATCGGACAGAAGCATCTCGGTCTGCTCGCTTATCTTCTTGAATACGGGAGAAGCGCCCTCAAGCGATTTAAAACCCTCGGCTGCCTTTTTCAGACGGAAATCCTCGAAGAGAAGGTTCGTGCCCGCTATAGAAGCCGCGCGAAGGCGGTCTTTAAGTTCGTAAAGCGGCGTGATATTCATATACGCGCCCCCTTAATACAGCAGTCTGATGACCGCGTCCTCGCCGTCGGGGATAATGGCGAGCGGCTGAGCGCAAAGGCGGCGAAGCTCCGCGTTGTAGAAAAATCCGCACAGCATAACGCCGTTTTCGAGATATTCCTTCTTCGGAAGCATATACAGGCGTTCCACTGTCGGCTCAATGTCGGGGCAGTCCTTCAAAAGAATAGTGTCACCGCCCTTGGACTTAAGCGCCGCGCCGTCCTTGGTCTCGCCTATTTTCGAGAACGCCACGGTCTTATAGATCACGGGGCTTGCTATGGCGTTTTTCAGCGTGTTCTTGACTTCCTTGGACAGCTCGCCTACGGACTTTGCCGCGAAAGAGCGCAGCTTCTTATAATCGTCTTTAACAGCGTCGGAATAATCCGCGCTTTCCCAGCGAACGCGGACGGTTCCCTCGCCGGGATAGACCGCCATAGAGGGCGTTGTCACCGCGCCGAATACGGAGTCGTCAGCCTTGACGTATTTCAGAGACTTCAACGGGCGATAATTCTTCGTCATGTAAACAGCGCCGTCCGCGAGATCTGTCCAGACCCCGCTGTCGATGTATTCTTTTCTCGCCTCGTCGAATGTTACCCAGAAAGACAGCTGCATAAGGCGCACGTTTTTCTTGCATTTTCCTATCTCTTCCAGCTCGGAGAGCTTCCACGCGCCGCCGAGTTCCTCATAAAGAACGGTGTCGTCGTTGGAAACGTCGTTGTTCTCAAGCTTCTCGTTTATGTACTGACGCGATTTTTTAAGCAGAGAATACAGCTTCTCAAGCGTGTCAATGGCGTTGTCGTAATGAACCTCGAGGTTGTCCTTCTGATACTCGGTGATCTCGATTATCAGACGGTTGAACAGCCTTTGAGGACCCACAAGATAATAGTCGCCGAGCTGCTTTGAAATGTCCTGATAGGTCTTGAGCGAGGTGCCGCCCATAGTTCCCAGACCCGCCGACATAAGGTCTTTGACAGCCTTTTCGACGAGATCAAGCCCTTCAAGCTGCGTCTCAAGCTTCTTAGCCTTTGCCTTGCCGGCAGCCTTGGCGGCGGAAGCCTTTTTCTTAGCCGCCTTCTCGGCTTCCTCGGGGGTCATCTCCTCGGGTGACTTGGCGGGAGCGGACTTTGCCGCGATCTTATTCCGCTTTGTGATGATATCGGCGGGGATCTCGCAGGTCTCGAAAGACTTCTCTGACATCATCTCATAGAGTAATCCGAGACAATGCTTGCACGGGAACTGTCTGCTCGGGCAGGAACAGCGGTAGACGGGGTGTTCCTCATCGACAAAATCCGCGGAAACGGTGTAGGGGTTCTTGCCGCTGCCCTTGCACTCGCCCATGTAGAACGTGTCGTCCTCGGAACGCCAAAGCTTTTGGAAGCTTCCTCCGTTCGAGAGCTTTTTGCCGTTCGCGGCGGCAGCGGCGTTGGGCGCGATGGCGGTGATGGATTGCTCGGTGATCTTTCTCATATTTTGTTCTCCTTATCAATAATACGGCTTGAAAGCCGTTTGATTTACCGAATTAAACCGAAAAGTTTTGCTGTTCTTATTATATCATATATAAGAATAAAAGTCAAGGCGGCAAAACACAGTTAAGCCGCCTATTTTCTATTTTATAATTATCGTTGTGAAATAGCCGCAGCCGTCACCGATCTCATCAAGTGAATGATAGATCTTCTGATCGTGATAGCCGCAGTTCTCCACAGCGAAAACGCGCTTTCCGCAAAGCTTCGCGCGGATTTCGGACAAGGAACGCCCGCTCTTCATTATTACCTTAGTTCCGTTAAGTGAACAGAGCTTGTCAAAGTCAGCGGAGCCTACACAGCCCGCGGGGATAACAATAAGCGGCTGAGCGCCCAGCACCAGCGGCTCTTTAACAGCCGCCGCTGCCGCGCAGAAGCTCGGCACGCCCGCGCATATCTCCACCTCATAGCCGCGCGCGGTCAGTATCTCCGCTATATACGAGAATGTGGAATACACGGAAATATCGCCGATAGTCAGAAAAGCAACGCTCTCCCCGCGGTCAAGATACTCGGAGATCTGCTTTGCTATATCCTCATGGCTTTTGCGAAGCACTTCCTTATCGCGCGACATGGTGAACTTAAGGTTTACGATCGTCTTTCCCGAAAGATCGCAGACCTGCTCCGCAATGGAAAGCGCGGCGCATTTCTCGCCCTTGGTCTCGGGGGCGGCTATGACGGGACTTTCCTTTATAAAGCGGACTGCCTTTAAGGTCATCAGCTCGGGATCCCCCGCGCCTACGCTTACGCCGTACAAAATTCCGCTCAAATCGTTCACTCCTCGCTTTATGCTTATATTATTATTTTACCACTTTATTTTTGAAAAAGCAAGTAATATTTTTGGAGAATATGCGCAAAATACGGTTATTCACAAAATCGAAGAAATTTCAAAGCGACGCGGAATGTCCCCAAAACGCGAAGCATCCCAAACGCTAAAGCGTTCCGCGTTTTTGAAATTTCTTTTTGAAGGAGGAAAAAATGGCACGATTTAAATGCAAGGTATGCGGCGCGGAATTTGACGCGCCCAACCGCGCGGAGGCGGTCTGCCCCGAGTGCGGCGTTTCGGGCTCCGATCTCGAGGAGATCCAAGGCGGAAACCAAAACCGATACGCGGGCACCAAGACCGAGCGCAATCTTGAGGCGGCGTTCGCGGGAGAATCCCAAGCGCGCAACAAATACACCTACTTCGCGGCTAAGGCGAAGCAGGACGGCTTCGAGCAGATAGCGCAGATATTCCAAACCACCGCCGAAAACGAGCGCGAACACGCCGAGATCTGGTATAAGGAGCTTGGCGGAATAGGCACGACAGCGCAAAATCTCGGCGCGGCGGCTGACGGCGAGAACTTCGAATGGACGAATATGTACGCCGACTTCGCCAAGACCGCCGACGAAGAGGGTTTTCCCGAACTGGCGGCAAAGTTCAGGCTTGTCGCCGAGATCGAGAAGCATCATGAGGAACGCTACCGCGCGCTTTTGAAGAACGTCGAGATGCAGGAGGTCTTCAAAAGATCGGAAGTCAAGGTCTGGGAGTGCCGCAACTGCGGGCATATCGTCGTCGGCACGTCAGCGCCCGAGAAATGCCCCGTCTGCGGCAAACCTCAAAGTTATTTCCAGATATGCCTGGAGAATTATTAAGATACAAAAACGGGAGCCGTAAAAAGCTCCCGTTTTTTCAAAATTCATGTATGAACGGCGACAATGTTCTTGTATTCAAGATAGGTCTTATTGTCGATCGCCGCGGCCTTTAAGGTGGTTTCAAGCGGAATACCCTCGCTGAGCAAATTATCTATTACTTCAACAATACATGATATCTTTCCCTCAACGCAGCCCTCAATATAACCCTTGGTATAGTCTTTGGCATAGCGCATAGCGACATACGCAGAGAACCACATGCAATTATCTTCATCATATCCACGGTCGAAAAACTCGGCATAGCCCTTGAGAAAAATCTTGGTAAGTTTTTCGATTTCGCTCTCTTCCATTCTCTTCGCCCTGAGCTTCTCGGCATAGCCTTCCGCATACTCTGCTGCATACTCTTCTACTGTCTGACACATACTAAACACCCCTCACGTATAAAGCGCGGCTTGCTTCTTGTACTCAACATAGGTGTTTTGGTCGATTTTTGCTATTTTCAGAGCAGATTCCATTGACATACCCGAATCAAGCATACTCTCTATCATCATAACCGTTGTTTTAGCTTTTTCTTCCGCTCTGCCTTCCGCTCTGCTTTTCTTCGCAATTTCCGCACCGCGTCTCTCAGCGTAATCTTCTACAGCTTTGCACATAGTATCTACCCCTTTCTCTTTCGACTTATAGTAATTGACCATGTTGGATAAAGCGCCAAAATCCTCATTTCTGGCGGCGCTATTCTTAAAGTAGCTCATAAGCTCCGACAGCGGCGTGCCGTCGTTTACCGCGGTGTTGAAATAAATTATATGTTTCCCGTCCTCGTAAGGAAAATCACCGTCTACGTATTTCTTCACCTCGTAGCGCACTTTATTTCTCTTGAACGGATCGAAGTCCGATATGAATAATATATACACATCGCGAAGTTCCGAGTAATCTCTGCCCTTTTTGAGACTTATACAGTCTATTGCGGAACCGTAATACCGCGTGCGCCGTTCAAAATTTTTATTATCGCCCACCTGAACTTCTATATCAAACCTCGTGCCTGCGGCATCCTCGACCAGAGCGTCAAGAACTATGGAATGCTGTTCGGCGTTCCGTATGGAAAACTGCGTTTTATTGTTTTTTATGTAACGCACCGGCATTTCAAGAAGCCGTGAAAGCAGATATTCACAAGCCGCCTTGTCTTCTATTACGACCGAGAAGAACGTGTCGTCCATAAGATTGAACTGCCCTACCAGCCGTTTCCTGTCCTTGAACGAACCGTGAAGATCCTCTTCCCTGATGTTCATGACCTCGCCCCTTTATCGCATCTGATATCCCAATTTAATTATAACATACTATTCGGTATTTGTCAAGCGGTGACAAGCATTTTTACAACGACTGTATCGGACGGCATTTTATTTTCAAAAGCTCTTGTATTTCTTGTCGGAATATGTTAAAATAAAAAGAGCGGTTCGCGTCCATCAAAGCGAACTGCCAAATGCTCAAAAAAATACGATCGGAGTGAGCTTCTTTGAACTACAATCACCTTATTGATATGGAAGACTACAC
>CAYPWI010000096.1:4342-7284 GCA_964414395.1 uncultured Ruminococcus sp. | reverse complement strand
TCCCCGAGAAAGCAAAAACCGCCCATTGGAATGTGAAGAAAAAAAGAAATACCGAATATTTTCGATCATTGTCGGAGCTGTAACGGCTATAATTGCAGCGATCTCTTACAAATTGAATATTTCGTTGATTTTTTATTCTACATCATGTTCATTAACAGCAGACGCTGTTTTGATAATTTTATCATTAGGGAGGTGTAAAAATGAAGAAGACTCTGTTGAAGGTTTTGGCGGCAATGGCTGAAAGGAGCATCGCAACAGCCAATAAGACAACTTGCATTTTTTATTCTTATCAGCCCAAGGCACCGGCGAACATCAAGGATTTCAAGAAATAATATCCTTATGTAAGTTCTCAAACGAGTTTAACGGCAGACCGAATTTTCGGACTGCCGTTATTTCATCGCATATGATATGTTTGCTTTTCCACATTTTGTAAAATGTCTCCATAATGAAACGTCCTCATTGAAAAAACCACAAAGTTTTAAGGAAACCCAATGCTAAAGGTAAAAACAAATTAACGGCTCTTCCGGGCTTAACTTCGCCCCGCGTCGTCTGCATCTCCGTGTCGTGCACTTCGTTAAGCGGGCGCGGTTTAGATAGTGCGAGAAAACCATTTTCGACACAGCCGTCATATCCCATAACACGCTTTGCGTTCATTTTTATTATGAGAAGAGTACTTGACAAAGTTCCACAACAGTGTTATAATTTAAAAAGCGGATGTTGAATTCGTATCGGGATTTTGTCGGAGGTCTTGAATTTGGAACAGCCTTTATTGATAGTAATGCTAACACATAATGACGTAACAGTAGAAAACGCTTTCGGAATTTTTCAGCAGTGCCGAGAAACCAAGGCAGAATATTGGGGATTTAAGGACAAGCCCCTTCCCCCGCGGCAGATGAAAAGCCTATATTCATATATGAAGGACTGCGGAAAGAAAACCGTACTTGAAGTAGTCGCATACACGGAAAAGGAATGTATGCGCGGCGCGGAAATGGCAGCGGAATTCGGCTGCGATATACTTATGGGAACGGTTTATTCCGATGATATAAACGAGCTTTGCAAAAGCCGCGGCATCAGGTATATGCCCTTTGTCGGAGAGGTGTCGCAGCGTCCGTCGATCCTCCGCGGCAGCCTTGGAGGCATGGTAAAACAGGCGCGGGAATATCTCGCCAAAGGAGTGTACGGCATTGACCTTTTGGGATACAGGTATGTCGGCAACGCCGAGGAGCTTATGGAGAATTTCATTTCTCGGGTGGAAGCTCCGATCTGTATCGCGGGAAGCATCAACAGCTTTAGCAGACTTGATGAGATAAAACGGATCTCCCCCGCCGCGTTTACGGTCGGCAGCGCGTTTTTCGAGAACCGTTTCGGCAGCGATATATGCGGTCAGATCAACTGCGTATGCGATTATATGAAATCGGAACATCGGGAGGGAGCATAATGCTGAAAAAATTTTATCCGACCTCCTATGCGGAAAATGTTTTTTCGATAGATTATGACGGACTTTATAAAAAGGGCTTTCGGGGCATCATATTTGATATCGACAACACTTTGGTCCATCACGGGGATAATTCCAACGAGAAGGTGGACGAGCTTTTCCGTAAAATCCGCCGGGCGGGATTTAAAACCGTCCTGCTTACCGACAACACGGAGGAGCGAGTAAAAAGATTTATTGAAAACATCGCTACCGAATATGTGTGCGAAGCCGAAAAGCCCGATCCCTCCGGGTTTCTGAAAGCGCTGGATATAATGCGGCTCACCCCCGACAGGGCGGTAGTCGTGGGCGATCAGATATTCACGGATATTCTGGGCGCGAATAAAGCGGGTATCAAAAGCATTTTGGTAAACTTTATACGCTTACCCGAAGAAAAACATATCGGAAAAAGGCGTTATCTTGAAAAGCTGATTTTATTCTTTGATAAGCGCCGCGTACATAAAAAGAAACGAAAGCTGTTCTGCGAAATAAATCCCTTTTGCTATATGATCTCCGATAAAAAGCAAGAGGTGACGCGGCACATCAAAAACGTCTTTAGCCGTGAACGTTTCGCGAAGACTATAGATCCCGAAAAGCTGCCCAATTTGGTGTCCGCGAAAAGCTGCGGTCTTATCAAGCGGGGAAAGGATATCGACCCCGTACTCCAGGAAAACAAGGCGGTAAATATCCGTTTAGCCTGCCGCTGCCTTAACGGGATCGCGATCCGACCGGGCGAGGTCTTTTCTTTCTGGAAAACGGTCGGCAAGATCACCGAGAGGAAAAGCTATAAGGACGGCAGGATCATTAAAGACGGAAGGATAATTCCGGGGCTGGGCGGCGGATTATGCAATCTGGGAAGCATCATAAATCTGCTCGTTCTGGACAGTCCTCTTATCGTAACGGAATTTCACACTCATTCCGACGCGCTGGCTCCCGACCACGGCAAAAGAGTTCCGTTAAGCTCGGGGACTTCCGTCAAATATAACTACTTAGACTACCGATTTAAAAATAATACCGATCAAAACGTGCAGCTCCTGTTGTGGTGCGATGATGAGAAGCTCTACGGCGAGCTAAGAAGCGAGCGGGAATTCCCTCAGCGCTTTGAGATCGTCGAGGAGGATCACCGCTTTTCTATGGAAAACGGCAAATACTATCGCCTTTCAAGAATATATAAGCTCACTATCGACCGCGCGACCGAAGAGGTCATAGGAAAGAAGCTCATTCTTGATAACCACTCCGAGGTAATGTTCAGCTATGACCTTATCCCAAAGGAGCAGATAGTGGTCTGACTATAGACAATTGCTGTAACTGTCGCGAGTGTTTCCGAATATGAGATCGGCAGTGTCGGCGATACCATTGAATTCGTATCGAGAATTTATTTCTTCGGCAATGGGATCGAAAACTGTCTGTTTTAAGGAGAATGTCATGCAGGAAATTCACTTGAAAGCGCCGCGCGGCTGGATAAACGACC
>CAYPWI010000096.1:0-4332 GCA_964414395.1 uncultured Ruminococcus sp. | reverse complement strand
GGAATATCACCTGTTCTATCAGCATTTCCCCTATGCTCCCAAATGGGGGAAAATGCACTGGGGACACGCGGTGAGCCGCGACCTGACGAACTGGGAACATAAAGATATCGCGCTGTTCCCGACCAAGCTTGACGACAAGGACGGCTGTTTCTCGGGGAGCGCCGTCGAGTCGGACGGACGGCTGCATCTGTTCTATACGGGCGTAAACTACGGAGTTTACGATCCCGAGAATATAAATCGTTGTCTCAACGATCAATTTATTTCGGCACAGCTGCATATCAGCTCAGAGGACGGTTACAGCTTCGACAATTTCGGCGGCAAATCAACGATCATTCCCCCGCTTGAAGATCCCGAGATAGGCGATAAAACGCATACGCGCGACCCAAAAGTACGGCGCGGAGAAAACGGCGAATGGCATATGATCCTCGGCAGCACCGCAGGCGGAAAAGGAAGATTTTTGTTCTATACGAGCCGCGATCTTGTTAATTGGGAATACAGAAATTTCTATTCTAAAGACGATCTGGGTTGGATGTGGGAATGCCCCAATTATTTCTCCATTGACGAGAACGGCGTTGTGATCTTCTCGCCTATGGGGCTTACGAACGGACAACAAGCAATGTGTGCGGCAGCGGAATTTAACGAAAGCACCTGCGAAATGAAGCTCTCGGATACTGTTCAATATTTCGACTGCGGGCTTGATCTCTACGCGCCGCAAAGCACTTTGGACAAGGACGGCAGACGCGTGGTCATCGCGTGGCTGAGAATGTCCGAGCCTATGAAAAACGGAGCTATAGGAATGTTCTCCGCTCCCAGAATATGCGAGGTCAAAGACGGGCATATCTTCTTCAAGCCCCACCCCGATATCAGCGGAAAATTCACGCGAAAAATCGATTTTCCCGAGAAGATATATATGGTTCGTTCAACGCTAAAAAACGGCGGCGAATTGAATATCGGCGGGTTTGAGATACGTCTTGAAAACGACAAATTGATCACCGATAGGAAAGCCGTAAACCGCGGCGGAGAGCAGTTCCGAAATATAAGCGAAACACCGGTGATCGGTGAAAAATGTACGCTTGAGATCTACGTTGACGAAAATATAATTGAGGTTTTTGTAAACGGCGGAGAATATGTGATCACGAACGCGGTATACGATCTTACGAATAAAATATCGGGCGGCATAGATACCGAGATATTCACTATGGAGGAATGACTATCTCTTGAGGCAAACAAAACTTCAATAACAACACCGCAATGTGTTTTTGCTTTGCCGTTTTCTATCTAAAAAAGAGCTTGAAAGGCAAAAACATATATCTTAAAAGTTTTTAATGACCTAACGCAAAATCGGTATGGAAAAACGCTGATGATCCCGGCTGCCAAATCAAACAGCCGGGATCATTTTGTTATTCAAATACTAAATATGCTCCGAAAGGCAGAAATTATAAAAGGTCTTTGCGGCTGGGCTTTTCGCGATATTTTTTCCGAAAATAATGTCTATCTCTCTCGGCGGGAGCGTTTTGTCTAATTTGATCTTGCATACGCCGTCCGAGCTGGCTGCCATCGGCTCGGGAATGAACCCCAGTCCCATATTGTTTTGTACCATCGGAAGTATCATATCGGTCGTGGCGACCTCGATATCGGGTCTTATCGACATTCCCTCCTCCAAAAACAGTTTGTCAAAAAAAGAACGCGTCGCTGTTCCGCCGCAAAGCATCACCAACGGATATTCCGCAAGGCTTCTGAACGGCAGCTTCTTTCTCGCCAATTTTTTGAATTTTTCGCCGCCTATCAGCACATCACGGAATTTCAATACCGTTTTTCTCAAGAACTCATCGGGAATATCGATCGGCGATGACAGCACCGCGTAATCCGATCTTCCCGATCTTACTGAATTCAGCGCCTCAAATGACGAGGAATTTTCGATAATGAATTTCACCTTCGGATATTTCTCGCGGAAGGAGTTCAGCACGCCGAACAAAAAGCAATGCAGCGCGGTCTCGGTGGCGGAGAGATAGACCGTTCCGGAGTCGGCGGAAAAGCCGTTTATTAGCTCGTCCTCGCCCTTTATAAACTGTTCGCAGCCCTCGCGGACGTAATAAAAAAGCCGTTCTCCCTCGGCGGTAAGCTCGATCCCTCTGTTGCTGCGCACGAAAAGTCTGCACCCGAGCTGATACTCAAGCGTGTTGATCGTGTGGCTTACCGAGGATTGGCTCGTATCAAGCGCCTGAGCCGCTTTCGTGAAGTTCTTGAATTGGCAGCAGTAGTAAAAAACCTTGTAATATTCATAGCTTATCATATTATCTCACCTCTTCTTCATTATAACATATCCCCGTCAAAAACGCAATAGCCGATATGAAAAAATAATATCGCAGCGATATTAAATCAATTATTTACAATATGCCGGAAATGTAGTATAATGTCAGAAGAAAGAGGGTATCGAATATGAACAAGGACCTTACAGTCGGAACTCCGGGAAAAACTTTGATAATGTTTACGCTTCCGCAGTTTATAAGCGTGATATTTCAGCAGATGTACAACATCGCCGACAGTATCATCGCTGGCAAGTTCGCGGGAGAGGACGCTCTCGCGGCAGTCGGAGCGAGCTACCCGATAACGATGATATTTATGGCTGTGGCTATTGGCTGCCAGATAGGCTGCTCCGTTGCGATAAGCAAGCGCTTCGGCAGCGGAGACCTCGCGAGAGCGAAGGTCTGCATCTCGACGGCGATCATTTCGGGTTTTGCGCTTTCGGCGGTGATGACCGTATTGGGCGTGATATTCAGTCCGCAGATGATGACGCTTGTCAACACCCCCGCTAATATCTTCGCGGACGGAAATGTATATCTGAGAATTTACACGGGCGGCTTTGTATTCTTGTTTATGTATAACGTGACTACGGGAATATTCAACAGCCTCGGAGACAGCAAGACACCGCTTTGGCTGCTGATATCCTCGTCTGTGGGGAACATCGTTCTTGACGCGGTTTTTGTTATCGTGTTTCATTGGGGAGTTTCCGGAGTTGCGTGGGCAACGTTTATCGCGCAGGGTATCGCCTGTGTTTTCTCGCTGATAATTCTCATGAAGCGGACGAGGGAACTCGCAAAAGGTAAGAAAACCAAGTTATTCAATACTTCCGCGCTCGGGGAAATACTCGCGGTAGCTGTACCGAGCGTTTTGCAGCAGAGCTTTATTTCGGTCGGGAATATGTTCATTCAGTATTGGGTGAACGGTTACGGCTCGTCCGTCATAGCGGGATATTCCGCGGCGATAAAGCTGAACACCTGCGCCGTGACCGTTTTCACAACGCTCGGCAACGGCGTTTCAAGCTTCACCGCGCAGAATATGGGCGCGGATAAGCCCCGGCGCGTAAAGAGCGGTCTGAGATCGGGAATGATATTCGCGCTGGTGACCGCGCTGATGTTCTCGGCGATCTTCCTTATATTCAACGACTTCTTCCTGTCGCTGTTTATAAAAGACGGAAGCAGCGCGCTTGCCTATGAAACGGGCGAAACGTTTATGAAAACAGTCGCTCCGTTTTATTTTGTGGTATGCTCCAAGCTTATCTGTGACGGAATTCTTCGCGGCAGCGGAAAAATGGGACTTTTTATGGCGGCGACATTCACCGACTTGATCTTAAGAGTAGTCCTGGCGTTCGTGTTCTCGCGCTTTTGGCAGCAAAACGGCATCTGGTCGGCATGGCCGGTAAGCTGGTTTATAGCGGCTGTAATGTCTGTCGTTTTCTGCGCGGTAAGCCTGAACAAATTCTGCGGCGGCAAAAAAGCCGTATCATCGGAAATGACAAGTCGGCAAAGTTTTTGAACCGTGAATAATAAAATAAAAAACTGTCCTCAAAGGATCTCACCCGTGTTCATTCGGCGGATCATGCGAGGACAGGCTTTTATATTCTACACGCTATAAAATATATTATAAATCGTTTAAAGACTGATCTTATTTCGGTTTCTCCATTCTCTGGGAGAGATCCCATAGGTGTTTTTAAAGGCTCTTGAAAAATGCAGAGGGTCGTTATATCCGACGGCTTCACCTATCTGACCTATAGACAGCTTTGTAAGCTTCATAAGCTCGGCGGCTTTCGACATACGATATGACAGCAGAAATTCCTGCGGCGTTTTTCCGATAGTCTCCTTGAATATCTTACCGAAATAGCTGCGGTTAAGTCCGCACACTGCGGCTATATCCTCAACGGAAATATTATTCTGAAAATTATGCTCAATATATTCCACCGCCTCGTGAATGTAAAAATCGCGCAGCTTGCTCCCGCTTTGAAGTACCCGCGATTCCGACGATCTCATAAGATAGTCCAAAAACAGATACAGA